>CBDUCT010000357.1:0-4172 GCA_965365715.1 uncultured Cyclobacteriaceae bacterium
TACTAGAAGAAATTTTTTGAAAAATTCCCTGATGGCAGGATCTGTTCTAGCAACCGCCGGATGCACATCCCCGGTCAGTGAAGAGAAAAATACATCAAATCCCAAAGAAGTAAGACGAAATCCAATAGGGGTTTCCACTTATTCATTCTGGCAGTTCAATGGTCCGAAAGAAGAAACTCCAATGGAATATTGTATTGACCAAGCTGCCAGATTGGGTTTTGATGGTATTGAGTTACTGCTCGTTCAAATGACATCGGAAGAGAAACCCTATTTGAATAATCTTAAAAAACAGGCCTTTCATGCCGGATTGGACCTTATGGGATTTTCAACCCACCAGGGATATGTATTTCCAGAGAAGGAGAAAAGAGATGAAGAGATCAAAAAAACGATCCATCAGATCGAACTGGCTTATGAGCTGGGTATTCCTACCATGCGGCTGAACACGGGTAGATGGGGCACCTCCGGATCATTCGATGAGTTAATGGCCAACCGGGGCATTGAACCCGTTCTGGAAGGATATACGGAAGAGAATGGCTTCAAATGGGTCATTGATTCAATAGAACAATGTATTCCGGTAGCTGAAAAGTGTGGGGTGGTTCTTGGACTTGAGAACCATTGGGGATTAGGCAGGACCGCCGAAGGGGTGCAGCGAATTGTCAAGGAAGTTGACTCACCCTGGTTGATGGTCACCCTGGATACCGGGAATTTCCTGGAAGATCCTTATGATCAGCTCGAAATGCTTGCCGGACAGGCGATCCTGATGCAGGCTAAAACCTATTATGGAGGAGGAAAATGGTATACATTGGATCTCGACTACCCCAGGATTGGAGAGATTATGCGTAAAGCCGGGTATAAAGGATATATCTCTCTTGAATTTGAAGGTAACGAGGACCCACTGGTAGCTGTACCAAAGAGCCTTGAAGTATTAAGGGATGCTTTCTATTATGAATTATAGCGGGTGACCCCTGTATGGAGCTGGACATTTTTTCTTTTGACCTGGCCTTAAGGTACCCATTTGCCATTTCCCGTCATACGTACCAGTCTATTCAATGCTTTATCGTTAAATTGCGGGAAGGCAGGCATTCAGGATATGGTGAGGCTACAACAAATCCTTATTACCAGGTCACTGAAGAGAATTTAAATTCATCTTTCGAAGATGCACGCAACTTTCTTCGAGATTACAGGTTTTCAGACCCTGCAAAACTTTGGTCGGATATTTACAGGGTAGTGAGTAGTAATACTTTCGCACAGTCTGCAATTGATTGTGCGGCCCATGATCTTTTTTATAAGATGAAAGGGGAGTCCTTTATGTCCCAATGGGGAATTTCGCATGAAAAATATCCATTTACCAGTTATACACTGGGGATTGGGACAATTGATGAATTGAAGAATAAAATAAAAGATCTCCCCTGGCCTGTATATAAATTGAAGGTTTCAGGTGTAAATGATTCAGAAATTGTAGAAAAACTTAGAGAATTTACGGAAGCCCTGATCCGTGTAGATGCAAATTGTTCCTGGAAGGTGGATGAATCTGAAAAGTTTGCTATTGACCTGGAAAGATGGAACGTGGAATTTATCGAACAGCCATTTGGGGCCATTCAGTTCCTGGAATCCCGTTTGTTGACAAAGAGCAGTTCCTTACCCATAATCGCGGATGAAAGTTGCCGGAAAATTGATGACATTACGAAATGCAGGGATAGCTTTGATGGCATCAATATTAAGCTATCCAAGTGTGGTGGTTTGACACCAGCTTTAAGCATGCTGAAGATGGCCAGGGAGGCCGGACTCAGTATCATGATAGGTTGTATGACAGAATCAACAGTGGGTATATCAGCAGCAGCACAGTTGTTGCCATTTGTTGATTATGCAGACCTGGATGGCCCACTACTCCTCTCGGAGGATGTAGCCTCTGGATTGACCTATAAAAATGGATCCCTGATCCCGGGGAAGGGGAACGGTCTGGGATTTGACTTTAAAGGAAAGAAGTTTACTCAATCCCTGCCTGATTAGCTGATGTTGAACCCCAGGAAAATAGTTATGACTGGAATTATTTTCAAGAAGATAAAAAAGAAGATATGGGGGAACTCCGAAAAGTTTTAGTTTATGGTATTTAAAAACGTGAAGCTATTTTGCGCAATTGGTTTTATTCTCATATTCCTCACGTCATGCCATGATGAAAGGAAGGAAGATCCTTTTGAGGAAATTCTAGGTTCACTTCCCAGCGAATATCAGAAGGTAGTCTCCAACAGGGAAAAATATGGAATACAAATATTGTATTCTCAGATTGACAGGGATCAGGAAAATCAACCGGTATTGCGTACATGGTCTTTCCATACCGACTCCTCTGTGTATTTTTATCCAGCCAGTACCATAAAACTTCCGATCGCTTTACTGGCACTTGAAAAGATCAACAGGATCAACATACCAGGTTTAAAAAGCACATCTGCAATGATAACAGACAGTGCCTATTCCGGGCAGACAAAAGTCCAGTATGACAGCTCAGCGGAATCCCTGAGGCCTTCGGTAGCACATTATATTAAAAAAGTCTTCCTGGTCAGTGATAATGATGCGTCTAACCGTTTGTATGAATTTTTGGGTCAGGAATATATCCATGAAGCCCTGGTATCCAAAGGATTTCTGACTTCCGGGATCCTGCACAGGTTGTCAGTTTTTCTTACAGCCGATGAAAACCGGCATACCAATCCGGTTCGGTTTTATGGTCAGGATACTCTAGTCTATCAACAACCTATGCAGGTCGGATCGCCTCTTTTTACTGAAAGAAAAGATTTATTGCTCGGAAAGGGATATATGATGGGCGACAGTCTGGTTTCTGAACCCATGGACTTTTCTTACAAGAATTTCATGTCACTGGAAGATCTTCATAATATCCTTATCGAGACTATCTTCCCGGGGGTGCTTCAGGGAAGGCCTCTGTTTGAACTTTCCATGGAAGATTATGATCTGTTGTATAAATATATGAGCATGTACCCGGCAGAAAGTGATTATCCGTACTATGGTGATAAATATCCTGATAACTATTGTAAGTTTATTATGTATGGTGATAATATTGATCCCCTCCCGGATCATATCCGATTGTTTAATAAGGTTGGTCTGGCTTATGGATATGTTATAGATGTAGCTTATGTGGTTGATCTTGAAAGAAGAATAGAGTTTTTTCTTAGCGCAGTAATGGATGTAAATCTGAACCGGATTTATATGGATGATAAATATGCCTATGATTCCCTGGCCTTTCCTTTCTTTGCAGAACTCGGGAAAGCTGTATATAGTTATGAATTAAACCGGGACCGAACCTACCATCCCGATCTCAAAAGATTTAAATTTGATTACTGATAAAAAATTCCAGGAAATGGTAAAAATTATTATCTCAAAGAAACTGGCTTTTATATTCTTTTTATTTCTCTTATCGTGTTCTCAGGGGACACGTGAGATTGATAATATTTTAATTTCTGTTAAAGAGTATTTCGTTCCTGATTCACGCGTAGCCATTTTTGAAGTAGAACTGTTAAAATCTGCCGATGGATACCACTTAAATGGGGAGACCGACCAGCAAAATGCTTTAAAGGCATTGCTCGACAGCCTCGATCGCTTACGTATATCTGTAGTAAATGAGGTGGAAATCCTGCCACAGAAGCAATTGAATGGGAGACACTGGGGGTTGGTTAATATTTCAGTATGCAATATCAGAAAAGAGCCCCGGCATTCGGCTGAGCTGGTCACTCAGGGAATTCTTGGCACACCGGTTAAGGTATTTAAGAAAAAAGGAAGCTGGTTTTTTGTACAAACCCCTGACCGTTATCTTGGCTGGGTAGATGGAGGAGGAATAGAATGGCTTCCTGAAGATGGAATTGAGGGGTATAAACAAAGAAAGAAGATAATTTTTACCGGAATTTATGGATTTTCTTATCAGAATCCTGAAAAAGATTCCAGAATAATATCAGACCTTACATTGGGAAATATCCTGTTTCTGGAAGAAAAATTGGATTCCCATTATAAAGTATCTTACCCTGACGGACGTCTGGCCTATGTTAGAAAATCCGAATCAAGATCCTTTGAGGAATGGTTATCCGAGACCGGTTTTGATCCAGATAAACGGACGACCAGGGCGGACCAAATTCGTGGATTTCCATATTTACATAAAAAAAATCATAATA
>CBDUCT010000358.1:0-4162 GCA_965365715.1 uncultured Cyclobacteriaceae bacterium
AAAGTCATTTTAAAAAACCAATTCCATTCGGAATTATTATTCAATTATTATTATCAATAATTTCATTAGGATATATTAAATGTTTTACATTCTTACAATTTAATTCAAAACCTCTTGCAAGTAAAGTTGCAAAAAGACACGGATCAATAAGATATTCTGAAATAATGGAATGGGACTTAGCATTAATTGCATTTTATGGATTAATAGCTGTTCTATCACTTTCATTAATAACCAATTCCTGAAGTATAACTTTTCTGGGTTTTAATGAAATGGTAATATAGTCCGGTGCCTGTACCAGTATTTCTTTTTTATCATAACTTACATGTGAGAATATCAAACCAACTGGCAAAGAATCGACTCTGATCTGGAATTCACCGTCAATATTTGTTGATGTACCAAGGTTCAGACCGGCTATGGATACACTGGCAAACGGGATTATACTTTTGGTTGAATCATCTATAACCCTTCCTAAAATTCTGTATGATTGAGCAGCAACCTCATTTGATACAAGGAAAATACCAATAAGTAGAAATAAAAGTTTCTTCATTATTTCAGGTTAAAAAATTATATAATGTAAAATTACTAAATATTAACCAGATCAAGTACCCGGAAGTATTCAAGAATTTGGTTTTTACCATTATACCTGCATCTAATGGCAGTATAGTTTGATTTTCTGAACTCGAATAAATAAGTTTGACTATGGCAATAGAAAGTAAACAGTTCTTTATAGATTCAGGTGCTGATTGGAAAGAAGTCTGGCCCGGAATTACAAGAAAAATAATAGGATTTGACAACAAGCTAATGCTTGTAAAAGTAGAGTTTATCAAAGGGACTCAGGCACCACCTCATGATCATCCCCATAGTCAGTGTTCCTATATTCAATCCGGGATTTTTGAGGTAAACATTGGCAGTGAAACGAAAAAGCTTGGGCCTGGTGATGGTTTTAATGTACCTTCAGGTGTAAGACACAGTGTTACGGCCCTTGAAGCCGGCGTTATAATCGATGCATTCAGCCCGCACAGGGAGGATTTTTTAAAATAGGATAACTTACAAAACTATACATCATGGAAATCAGATTTGATAATAAAGTAGCTCTTGTCACGGGGGCAAGTTCAGGAATAGGAAGAGCTACAGCCCGGGAGTTTGCCAGGGCAGGCGCCAAGGTTGTGGTCCATTATAATGTCAGCAAGGATGATGCAGAAGCTGTGGTGGACGCCATCAGCAAGGAAGGGGGAGAAGCATTAGCCTTGCAGGCTGACGTGTCAAAAAAGAAGGAAGTAGAGGTGCTTGTTAAGGATACCCTTGACAGGTTCGGGACAGTTGATTTTTTGATCAACAATGCAGGGGCCCTGATAAAAAGGGAAACCCTGGAAAATATGGAAGAAACCCTATGGGATGAGGTTATGGATGTGAACCTGAAAAGCATATTCCTGGTATCCCAGTCTGTTATACCGATTATGAAAGAAAAGAAGTATGGAAAAATAATAAACCTGACCTCCATAGCAGCCAGAGTGGGAGGGGGTGTCGGAGCAGGCCATTATTCAGCTTCAAAGGGAGGAATCCTTACTTTATCCAAGAATATGGCCAAGGAACTTGCACCACATAACATTATCGTTAATGCTATTTCTCCTGGTATCATCGATACGCGATTTCATGAAAGGTTTACCACACCTGAAATTTTTAATACATTCCGTGAATCCGTCGTACTCAAACGTGCAGGTACAGCCGAAGAAGTGGCCTGGCCAATTCTCTTTCTTTGCTCAGAATATGCTGCCTATATCGTAGGGGAAACTATAGAGATCAATGGAGGGCAACTAATGGATTGATTGTTAATGGATTGATTGTTAATGAGTTGATGCTGTAAAATCTTTACAATCTTTCGCGCCTGGATTTTTTCATCCCTGTTTGGGTACTTTTTTAGCAGATACCTGGTTATGAACCTGAATTAATTGGGATTGAACAGTTATTCTTGAAGACAAAAAAACGGAAACCTCCAGTGATTATATTCTTAATTGTCTTAAATTGAATTTTTGTATAATCAAATTTTTAAAAGCCTCAAATCATGAAAAAGACATTTATTTTACTATTTAACCTCTTATTACTTCAGGAGATTTATGCTCAGGATAATACATTCGATGGCCTGAGTGTAAATATGGATAACCTGCATTTGTTATCTGATGCGGATACACGGTCAATAAGCCCGGAGAACTTCACAGGGGAAAAGGGAAAAGGAGGGATGGCCACACTGGATGAAGGATCAGCGGCACACGCCGCCAGGGACCTCGGCCAGGGATGGAAAGTAAATCCTTTCGTGGTCATTGAACCCGGGGAGACTTTTACAATGGCGGTTATTGACGGCCCCGGTGCGATTCAACATATATGGATGACCCCTACGGGGAACAGAAGATTCAGTATTTTCAGGGTTTACTGGGATGATGAAGAAAATCCTTCAGTGGAAGTGCCTGTCGGAGATTTCTTTGCTAATGGATGGGGTGGTTTCGCGCATGTCAATTCTCTGGCTGTAACTGTAAACCCGGGAAGTGCCTATAACTGCTACTGGACTATGCCTTTTCGGAAAAGGTGTAAAATTACAATGACCAATATTGATGAAAAACCCATGCGCCTATATTATCAGATAGATTATACCCTTGCTGAGGTTCCGGATAATGCAGCCTATTTTCATGCTCAGTTCAGAAGGGTGAATCCCCTGAAGTACAAAGAAGTATATACGATAATCGACGGGATAAAAGGTAAAGGCCATTATGTAGGCACATATCTTTGCTGGGGTGTTAATAACAATGGCTGGTGGGGCGAAGGAGAGATCAAGTTCTATATGGATGGGGATAAGAAATTCCCGACCATTTGCGGGACAGGCACAGAAGATTATTTCTGTGGATCCTATAACTTTGATGTTGGTGGACAGTATAAGGAATATTCCACGGCCTATGCCGGGTTGCCTCAGATCATACGGCCGGATGGATCCTATCAGGCTCAACAACGGTTTGGATTATACCGCTGGCATATCACCGATCCGATCCGGTTTAAAAAGGACCTCAGGGTAACCATTCAGGCACTCGGATGGAGAAGCGGGGGAAGATACCTCCCTCTAAAAGATGATATAGCCTCAGTAGCTTTCTGGTACCAGGCAGAACCACACAATACGTTTCCAGCACTACCGGGAAAAGACGAATTGGAAGTGAACTGATAACCTGGGGACTGTCAGCGGAAACGTCATGATAGTATTTTGAATTGGGATTGATTGGGAAGGATGATGGATGCGGCCATATTGACAAGGATATTGAATGCGGACACAATAGTGAAGGATATAGAATATGGTGATATTAGGGAAGAATTTTGAATTCGGACATAATGATGTAGGATATAGAATACAGTCACATTGATGCAATATATTGTACATGGTCACCTTGGTAAGGGATTATCAATTCGGCCTTGTTAGTGAAGGTTCCAAATGCATTCAATTCGGGTGATACCATAAAACTGTATGTAAGTAGAAATGAAATAAGATATGAAAAAATTATATTTTGCTCTGTTTTGCGCCGTAGCATTGGCCGGATGTAAAAAGGAATCTCCGCCGAACATCGTATTGATCCTGGCTGATGACCTGGGCTATGCGGAATTGGGGAGCTATGGCCAGAATATGATCGAAACACCAAATATTGATGAATTAAGCAGAAAAGGAATGAGCTTCATCCAGTTTTATTCCGGGGCCCCTGTATGCGCACCTGCCCGTTGTGTGCTGCTTACCGGAAAACATGCCGGCCACGCTTTTATCCGGGGGAATGATGAATGGGCCGCCAGGGGAGAGGTATGGGACTTCGCAAAGGCTGTTGAGGATCCTGGTCTAGAAGGCCAGCGGCCTATCCCGGATTCCCTGGTAACCGTTGCCGAATTGTTGCAAGAGGCAGGCTATATAACGGCATGTGTTGGTAAGTGGGGCCTGGGTGCACCCTATACAGAAGGGGCGCCAAATAACCAGGGATTTGATCTTTTTTATGGATATAACTGCCAGCGGCAGGCTCATACGTATTATCCAAAGCATCTTTGGAAGAACGAAGAAAAGATCTGGCTGGAAAATAAGCTCATTGTTCTGGGCACCAAGCTGGCAGAGGGATCAGATCCGCTGGATGAAGCAAGTTACGAA
>CBDUCT010000359.1:0-4157 GCA_965365715.1 uncultured Cyclobacteriaceae bacterium
TGGTCATGGTACATGCCAACGACGATGTCATATTGTCCGCCTTTCATTTTAGGGAAAATGGTGTCCGGCGGGTGTGGGCCATCAACATTCAAACCCTTTTTCCGACCTGCCTCAATAGCAGGAATTATATGCTTTATCTCTTCGTCTCCAAACAACCCATTCTCCCCTGCATGAGGGTTTAACCCGTTTACCGCAATTCTGGGATTATCAATTCCCATTTTACGTAAAGCTTCATCGGCAAGAACGATCACCTCAAGTATTCTGTCTTTGGTAATCCTTTTAATAGATTCAAGCATGGAGACATGGGTGTTTACATGAACTACCCTGAAATCGTCATCTGCCAGCATCATGGCATATTTTGAGGTATTGGTATAATGGGCGAAAATCTCCGTATGCCCGGCAAAATTACATCCGGCCAGGCTGATGGCTTTTTTATGAATCGGGCCGGTTACCGTGGCATCCACCTTATTCTCCAATGCCAGTTGTATCGTTTTTTCAACATAATCAAAAGATGCTTTTCCCGTCATTGCGGAAATCTGATTGAATGAAAAGGTGTCCATATCAACATTTTGCATATCCAGTACATCGACAGTTCCATAGGAATAAGAACCTTTTGTGGGATCTTCTATTGGGTTAACCAGCAGATCCAGTCTGCAAATATTTATAATCTGATCAATGATCCTGGCATCACACACCACCAAAGGTCTGCAACGTTGATAAATATCCGGATCTGACAAGGCTTTTACACTTACTTCAGGTCCAATTCCCGCAGGATCCCCTGTGCTGATGGCGATGATCGGTTTAATAATTCCTTTCTTCATTATTTATTTCCTTCCTTCATTTCGTATAAAATTAAAAAAATTTTCCGGCCATGGATAACTTCCGGGTTTTACGATCAGGAAAATTCCTGAATTGATTAATTCCAGTTTGACCACTCCCGCTCCCAGGACCTCCCTGATCCTTAAATCAGATTTCTGATCACGGATTATGGTGGAAGCGGTTTCCCCACCTTCAATGAATATTTCATCTCCGGATTTACATTTGCCTAATAGTGTGATGGCCGATCCTGATAAAAGTTCTGTTATCTTACCTAAGGCCGTTAAGCCAGTTAATCCAATTTCAGGCCGGGCAATTATTAAGGGATGATCTTTTTCAATAGTCTCAATCATCCTATTAATAAATTCTTCATATACAGACTTATTTTCAAGACTTTTTTCCGGTAGATAAAAGCATGGATATCTGATTTTTTGAAGTGTATTGATGGTATCAAGCCCATTTTCAGACCGGGTTCCGATAACAAAATGCCTTTTACCCTTACCTGGCGAGTAGGCAGTTTTGATGGCTTCTTTCAGATTTATTTTATACTTCAGAATAGCGGCAAAGAAATCAGCTCCTCCTGCTGCCAGACTGACATCTGTAAGTCTCTTGGTTACAATTTCCTTCAGGTTATCTTCAGAATATGCATCGGGGATCTCAATATTGTCAATATTTCCCTCATTTATATGCAGACCCGATACTGTTTTATCAGCTGTATACTTTACCAGGTCCCGGACAAACGGACTTTTTCTTGGATACTCCGGATCAAATTGAAACTCGGTTTGATGAATTGGAATCCCATCGATATAATACATACCATTTTTAATGATCCTTCCTTTTGAAGGATTGGCAGAAACGAGCACCACTTGGTTCCAATCCAACATGGACAGAATTGCCCTTATTTCAGGAATAATAGGCCCACGGAGTACAGAATCAACTTTTTTATATACAAAATCAAATGCAGATAAATCGAGGTGGGCAAGGAAGGCTGTAATGGTGTTACAGGCTTCAGTTGGATTAAGGCTTCTGGTATTGGTATCCAGGACCAATAAATCATCTTCCGGTGCAAAGGCATCTGACAGACCCGTTTGCATCTTGACCGACAAGCCAAAAAGATGGGCAATGCCTCCTATCTCGGCTGCACCTGTGAAATCATCTGCTATGACCAGTATTTTGGGCATTATAATAGATATATGATAATTGTTCGTCTTTTTAATTCTATTAAAGGGTCCTTCGGCATCAATTGACCATTTCGTATCATAACAAAAAGTTGTATAAAAATAATTTTAAACTTTAACCTGAAATGCGGCCTCAAATCACCCGCTTTCGATCTGCAAATTTCGAAACCTTTTAAACGAAGTTATAATACTCAATAAAAAGATTTGAATTATAGAGCTGAAAACTTTGGTTTACTACAAGAGATAGATCAGCTTTTCGATAATTACTACAATAATTAAAATGCTGAAAAGTGCTTTTATCGTAGAAGAACTGAAGAGCCGGCCCAAAAGATTGCCTATAGGTGATCCCATGAGAACGCCGATTGTCAGGGGGATTGCAACCGGAAAATAAATAAAACCTGATTGGTAGCGTAGCGATGATTCGCCGGTAAATGTAAATAAGTTGAAAGCTGTAAGCGCCAATGAGGTTATAAAAATCATGGCCAGAGATATCGATCTTGCCATCTTAATATCCAGATGCAACTGGGTGGTAAGAATAGGCACTACGGCTGCACCCCCTCCAAGACCGGTTAAAGAGGCAAGCGATCCTCCTATAATTCCTGCCATTCCCAATCTGATTTCCTTGTTCTTTGAAAGATCTTTCTTCTGAGTCTCACTGCCCTTGACATATAAAGAGACGAGCATGAACAGAAGAAACAGGATGAGCAAAACATAAAAAAAAGTGATTGAGTACCAGGAGGAAGACACAATGGTTGCAAGGATTACAATAGAAAAAAAAGCCCCTGGCAGACCAACCCAGATTGATTCCTTGTGGTAGAAATCGTGATTACGGAGATTCAAAATATTTGATGCAAGGCTCGCAAACAGCACCCCGAATATGGAGTTTGCGATAATGAATTGAGCCAGAAGTTCAGAGGGTATTCCAGCTTTGGTTAATGCATAAGGTAATACGAGAACATATATTATGCCGCCACCGATTCCTAATAATCCTGCGAGGATTCCTCCTCCTATTCCGGCAAGAACCAGCCAGATAAGATCAATCATTATCAGTTTTGGCCAGCAATTGATTATATCGATCAGGATCATTCAAAACCTGAATGGCTTCCTGTAGCTGAACGTCATCATCAAAAGAAGCTTCGATCAATCCTTTGCTCAGATAATACCTGCTAACTATATCTTCCTCTAGGGCTGACCTGATCTCATCCTGGAATTTCATCAGGTCTTTTTCCTTATTATGGTGTATTTCTTTCTTTAGTTCGGCGATGGTCTCTTCCACCATTCCATTGAATTTTTCCTCTTTGGAAAGCTTAATAAGATCATCCAGGGTTTTTTCAACCCGGGTTGTATAGTCGTAGTCTTTATCTTCCAGCCAGGAGATAAATTCCGCGAATTCTTCATCAGTCAATTTGAAATCATCCGCGGGACCAATAGACTCATGGGAATAATAATAATGTGTTGCATAATTGAATATAAGTCCTTTGGAAATAAGACTAATAGTAATTGGAGCCAGCTTTCCCGGTTCTACCGGAATATCCGGATCGATCCCGCCACCATCATAAACCACCCTTCCATTCTGTGTCGTAAACTCCACTTTCAATGAATCCGGTATGCGTTTGACACTTCCATCCTCATTGCGCTCGTTATAATTTATGGCCTGAATACACCGGCCACTCGGGATATAATATTTAGCAGTTGTTACCTTTAACTGACTGTTATAGGATAAAGGTCTTGTGGCCTGCACAAGCCCTTTGCCAAATGTTTTCTTTCCAACCAATACGCCCCTGTCATAATCCTGGACTGTTCCTGAAACGATCTCTGAGGCGGAAGCACTTCTTTGATCTGTCATCACCACCAGGGGTATCTCCGTATCCACCGGGTTATTCAAACCGCTGTAAGCTTTGTTCCAGTCACTGACTTTACCTTTTGTGCTGACAATTTCTTTTCCCCGAGGAATAAATATATTGGTTACATTAACGGCTTCACTAAGTAATCCACCAGGATTTTCCCTCAGGTCCAGGATAATTTTAGTTGCACCTTCCTCCTTAAGTTTAGTCAGGGCTTTGCTTACTTCCTTTCCTGCAGAAGTAGTGAAGTCGGATAATTTTATATATCCAATCCCTTCCGACACAAATCCGAAGTACGGTACATTATCAATCGTAATTT
>CBDUCT010000360.1:0-4154 GCA_965365715.1 uncultured Cyclobacteriaceae bacterium
CCATTCACCATCAATCTCCGGGACCAGTGATGAGCTTGTAGTTCTGTTTTTTGAGCAGGAAGCAAAAAGAATAAGTAATAAAAAAAATAGGGTGGGGGTAAATGATTTAAGAGATCTGATTAACTCCATAATATAAAAATTTATTCGCTCCATTCAGGGAGTCCAGAAAGGATCTCCCGCCGGAACAAATTGTATTGGTATATCTTCAATGATATTATTTAGCCAGGTGGCCAGGTATTCCATACCCGCCTCTTCAGAATTTACATGTCCGAGAAGAATCATAGCCTTTTTCATATTGAGCCCATCTGCATCCCTGACATAGGTAATGCTTTCCCATTCCGGGACTTCCCCGGCAACCAGCACCTCCACATCATCCCTTTCTAACATTCTCACGTGATTCATATATCCCGGTGCCCCTGGCGAAAGGCCTACTTCCGTAAATTTCATTTCTGTATCCCCGATAACCCGCACAGGAGAATTATTAAATTTTTCTTTCAGGCTGGTGGCAAATTCTCCAACCGTGGATTCAGGAAATTTGAAAACCATAACATCCGGATCAACCTGGTAGTCCTGCCATCCCAGTTTGTCGATCATACCTTTGAATATCCCATCAGGTTGGGTTCTATGCCAATGGTCATGAAAACGGAATACAATAAGGCCATTCTCTTCTATAAACTTTAATTTCTCCTGATAAACAGGATCGTTCTTCAGATGATCAACTTGGTCAAGATGATTGTAAAATGTTGGTTCATGCGTTATAATTAGATTACAATCTAATTGCAATGCCCTCTGCAATACATCCATTGTGACAATAAAAGTAGTGGCAATACCTGTGACCTCAGCGTCCGGATCGCCGGCTTTGAAATTATCTACGGTATTTTTTGACCATTGACAGGTCAGATTTGATTTTACGGTTTCGATTATCTCCCTCGCAGTTGGATTATCCGAAGCTTTTGATGAGCAACCTGTGAGTATCAGGCTTAGAGAAAAAGCCAGTATTATATTATTTTTCATTTTTTGATATTTATTTTATTCATACCTCAGCGAGTGTATAGGATCCTGTGCTGCAGCTTTCCTGGCCGGAGCGTATCCAAAAATAATCCCAATGCTAACAGCTACACCAAAAGATAATAATATGCTGAAAAGACTAATGATGGTAGGAATATCAGCAAGGTTTGAGATGACATAGGCAATAACAATTCCCACTATTACACCAACGATACCGCCAGAAAAACTAATCAGGATAGCTTCCATAATAAACTGGAAGGCAATATCATTTTTCTTTGCTCCAACAGCTTTCCTGATCCCGATTTCTTTAATCCGCTCCAGGACTGAAGCCAACATTATGTTCATTATTCCTATTCCTCCAACCAGAAGGGATATAGCGGCTATTGCACCCAGGACAAAATTGAAAACGCTTTTGGTCCTTTGCTGTTGTTTTAACAGCATTTCAGGGATTGAGATCTCGTAATCGACAATTTCATTGTGTTTCCTTTTCAGGATCTTAGACAGTACCTGTGCGATCCCATTCAATTTTTCAGTCTCCTCCACCTGAATGGTCAGCCGGTCGAGCTGGTGATAGTTTGGAAACTCCTCTCTTTCCTCGGGAGAAGTTCTGTTAAACAACTTTATTTTAGCATCGGTTATAAGGTTTCTATTTTCGTACCTGATCAATACCGTATTAATGGTTGTATACACGTCCATATTATAATCCCTGATGCCTAAATTCGAAATGAATTTTTTAGATATAAACCGTTCCGAAAGAACGCCTATTACCTTCAACCAATGATCACCCACTTTAATTTTTTTCCCAATAGGATCTTCCTCACTGAAGAACCGGGATTTAATACTACTCCCAATGATGCAAACTGCACGTCCGTATTTCAGATGTTCCTCATTAAAATATCTGCCTTGCGACAAGTCAAATCCCGATACTTCAAAATAATTATTATCCACTCCAACCAATTTTGCAGATCTTCTGAAGGCGTTCCTGGTAACATAAGTATCTATTATTATTTCCGGGGAAATTCGTGATATCCCGGGGATAATATTTTCGATACTTGCCGCATCATATATGGTCAAGCCGGTGGATAGATTTTTCTTACCGGTTTCTGTAGAAGCATTTTCATCTAACTGGCCTTCTTTCTGTTCTACAATAGGCTTGATAACAATATTATTTACACCAACCAGTTTGATTTGATCCATTATCTCCTGCTGAGCACCGGAGCCTATGGCAACCATAGCAATAACCGCGGATACTCCAAATATTATTCCAAGGGCAGTAAGAAAAGTGCGTAATTTATTGGCCAGAACAGCCTCGAGTGAAATCGTGAAATTAGTGGCAATTCTTTTGATCATGGGTAAAACTTAGTTAGAGGATAATAACTCTATGTTTTTCCCTTCTCCTCCGGGCGGGTCAGAGAGATAAAGGACATCTCCGTCAGACAATCCTTCCAATACGATGGTTTCATCCGAATTTGTGATTCCGGTTTTGATTTGTTGCTTAGTATAACTCAATCCGGATTTACGGTATACATATGTGATCGAATCGCCCTGGCTGTGAATGCATTCAACAGGAATAAATAATACATCATTTATCTCTTCAGCCAAAATACTGTTGGAAGTTGTCATGCCGGGGCGTAATGTGGTATCAGATTCATGGATTTCGATCAGGATCTGAAATACCTTGGCGTCCGTATTGGGCCTTTGTTCTCCAATATTTGCCACTTCAACAACAGTCCCTGTTAACTTTTTGTCGGGAAAAGCATCAAGACCAATCTCAACCTCCTGATCTTCACTAACATAGTTGATATCTACCTCATTGATATATGTTCTTGAGATCATTTTACTCAAGTCCGGTAGAGTAGCTACCACAGGATCCCATGCACGCACTGTGGCACCCACACCCTGTTTTTCACCCCTCCAGTTTCTCTTGTATATCACCATGCCATCTTCCGGGGCAATAATATTGAATTTATCCTGCAAGCTTTGAAGGAATTCAAACCATCTTTTGTCCTCCAGCATTTCTGATCTTGCTTCAGTTACCTGGGCAATCGCTTTTTCAACTTTTAGCTGGTAGTTTTCAACAGCCTGTTCATAAGCTCTTACTGCTTTTTCCAATTCATATTCTGCTTGCTTAATTGTAGCCGGAGGTTCGAATTTTGATTGCTCGAGGGCAATTCGTTTTTGCTCTATATCATACTTCAGATTGATCATATTATCCCTTTCCTGTCTTAATTCAAGTGCAGTATCCAGTTTTGCCTGAGTATATTGAGATGTACTTTGTACTAGATCATTCTCCTCATTCTGAATCCTGTCAGATAGTTCCGCCGCATCAAGTCTGGCCACATAATCACCCTTTTTCACAACCGTTCCTTCATCGACCATATCCTCAATTTTTACCTCCCATATTCTTGCCCGGCGGAGGCCAAAAGGTCCTTCAATATTTACTGAGTTCTTTGCATCCAACTCTCCAGCTGAAGTGACCTCGACCTTGAATGTGCCAAGTTTTGCCTCAGTTAGTATTTCCAGGTCTTCAGTAGTATCACTGCTGAACTTTATCGATAGAAAAATAATTATGATAAGTGTGATTGCTAATACGATAAAAAAAATGTTCCTTTTCATTTCAAAATGTTGTATTTGAAAATTATATAACTAAGTTAAATAATGTTTCTGTCAATATATAAAGAATTAATCCAAAGCTTAAGAATTCTGTTTATATAAATGTCAGGAAATTTAGTGATATAATTATGCATTGAATCATGCCATTTGATAGAGAATTACTCATTGAACGCATAATTTCCTTCAGCCACCAGGTAACCTATCTGTTAAACTTTAATACGCATATGAGATCCTGATTTAATAATTGGAAAAAATATTTGTCAAACTACAAAATATAATATACGATCTTCTTTTAATAGATGATAGAGATTGTTATACAACTCTGACCATATTATTTGAAATGGCCTTATTTTTCAGTTGGAACTCCAATACAATAAAAGAAAAGCAATAGTTCTTACTAACGGATCTTTAGATAAGATTGGATCACCTGGTCCATAAAATCATTGGTTCCCTCAATGATCTTCATTCTGGATGGTTTCTGTTCGAACCAGGAAACTGTTCTTTTAATGCCCTGTTTAAAAGGTATCAGGGCC
>CBDUCT010000361.1:0-4151 GCA_965365715.1 uncultured Cyclobacteriaceae bacterium
CCAAGGCACCAAAACCTCCGATTACAAAACTCATAATGCCCAGGTCAGTTTTATAGGCAAAACTTTCAAGCCACCAGTTCATCAGGAAGATCACCGCCGGTACCGAAAAAACAACGGATATCAGTACCAGTTTTGTAAATTCTTTAGTCAATAATAAGACAACGCTAGTAACATCAGCTCCCATAGCTTTCCTTATCCCTATTTCTTTGGATCTCTGTTCCGCCATGAATGTAGCAAGACCGAATAATCCAAGGCAGGCAATAAATATGGCCAGGGAAGTAAAGATGACAAATATATCTCCCAGCTGCTGTTCTGATTCGAACATGGCATCAAAATTCTGATCGAGGAAGGAATAATCAAAAGGTTCTCCAGGGGCCATTTCTTTCCAGGCCTCTTCAATATCAATGATCATATTGTTAAAATTACCGGCTTCCAATCTCACGGATATCAGGCCACCCCAATCCGCTAACATAAAGATCAATGGTTCTATCTCATTATGCAGGGATGAAAAATTAAAATCCTCAACTACGCCCACTACATCATGATAAAGAAGGGAACCATCCCGTTCGGGCTCTGCGATCCTATGCCCTTCATGACTGGCCCATCCCAGTTCTTCCATCCCCTTTCGGTTAATTACCACAGCCGAAGAATCAGATGGAAAATCTTCTGAAAAAAACCTTCCTGAGTACATATTAAAGCCAATAGTATTCTGATAATCATGATCGCAGTTTACCTGGTAAAAAAGAATTCCATCCTCTTTTACTCCATCCGGGAAGAATACACTATTGCTGTAAACGTGTGGAGGTACATAATTGGTAATACTGGCTTCTTTCACCCCTGACATAGCATTTAGTTTGTTCTTGAAAGCTTGCTTATTATCACCAAGTACGCGGGTATTGTCTATTATGAGAATATTTTCCTTATCGTATCCGAGGTTTTGAGCTTGTACAAGTTTCAATTGCTTATAAATGATCATTGTACTTACAATCAGAGATATCGATATAGCAAACTGAAAAACAACCAGTGTGCTGCGTATCCAGCTGCCTTTTGCTCCTTTACTGAGGGATCCTTTCAGTACCATACCCGGCTGAAATGAGGTTAAATAAAAGGCAGGATAACTTCCGGCCAGAACCCCCACCAATACCATAATAACAGCTATTGAGATCAACGCATTTCCCGAAAGGATATATTCAATACCTATACTTTTACCGGTCATCTGATTCAGGTAAGGCAATGATAACCATAGCACAATTATGGCCAGTGCCGTTGAAATTATACTTAATAAAACTGACTCCAGTAAAAACTGTGTGATCAGTCTTCTTTTGGTTGCACCTACTGTTTTCCTGATACCCACTTCTTTGGCTCGTCCCGCGGACCTGGCGGTAGCCAGGTTCATAAAATTGATGCAGGCTATCAGGATAATAAAAATCGAAATGGCGGAAAGCAAATAAACGTAGGCGATATCCCCGGGTGGCTCAATCTGCCCATCTACATCAGAAAATAAATGAATATCCAGCATAGGTTGAATATAATACCCATAATCACCTCCGGCAGCCCGCCATTCTTCAAGGGACACCCCTATATATTTCAAAATTTCAGGACCAACATGTGCATCTGACATTGCTGAGACACTTTCCTGAACTGCATCAACATTTGCCTGGTCATTTAACTTTACATATGTGTGTAGATTATTGCTGGTCCAATCGGGTCGCCGGCTGGTGTCCCAGGATACCATCGAATAGATCATATCAAAAACAAAATGGGAATTGGTCGGCGGATCTTCAACGATACCCACCACTTCACAATTTGTCTTATTGGTGCCAAATTCAACCATTTTCCCCAGTGGAGACTCACTTTTCCCGGCTTCATAACCAAAATATTTTTTAGCACTGGTCTCTGTCAATATTATCTGGTTGACCTCATTCAGAATATCATTGGGGTTGCCTTCCTTCAATTTAAATGTGAAAAATTCAAAAAAATTGGAATCGGCCACCAGCACTTTCTTCTCAGTATAGATTTTATCCTCGTAACGCAATACTACATCACGCCATAAATTGATTCGAATAGCTTCCTCGATCCCGGGTACTTCTTCCACACTCGCGGCGGCGAATGGGGAGCATGAATTAGCTCCGTTAAAAGGTTTACCCTGAAGCACACCCTTCATGTGTACCTGGTAGATCCGGTCTGCATCCTCATGAAAAGTGTCATAGCTCAATTCATCAAATACATAGAAAGAAATAAGTAAACTGACCGAGATGCCTATGGTCAAGCCAAAAATGTTAATGAACGAATAAAACTTGTGTCTGAAAATATTGCGAAACGCAACCTTGAAATAATTTCTAAACATAATAATTCCTTTAATTCCTATGTTTTAGATGAGAAACTAATCCTCAAGGTTGCAAGAAATCAAAAAATTAATTTATAAGGTGATATGTTATTATGAGTGGTTAGAGAACGAACATCAAGAGAAAAGTAAGCACACTGAATACAAAACCATACATAAAGATCAGGTAAGCTATACTTAGGAGATGGTATTTCCGTTTTAATACCTTACCCTGATTATAAATATCAATAGTCATGTTCTTGTAAATGGAATCCTTTGATTTCAGGAGATTGTCCATCTCCTCCATATATTCATCCATTGATTTTTTGGAGATCGTGCCGAAGAACAAAATACTAGTATTCTTCGATGTCACATCAACCTCTCCTTTCTTATTCCGTATAATATGCGGACGTGCAGCTTGAATGGCATAAACAACGGACATGAGGCAAGTAAGTACAATCAAGGTAATCGGTATTGCTATATCCGCTTTGTTATATTCTAAGGTTTCATTCACAATCCCAAAACCTGTTATCGAAACAATAACAGATATGATAATGGAATTGATGCTGATGATCATGTTGGCTTTATTATCTGCAATCGAGATCAGGTTGATCTGGTTCCTAAAAGTTACCCGGAAGAGGGTCTCCCTACCCCGGCCTCCGGATTTTTGACTCATGTAAGAATAAGACTGCATAATATAGTGGTAATTAGTGTTTGGTCGCTAAAATTAGTCAATATTTACATTATTGATAAATATTTTAGTAAATCTATTTTTCAGGTATAAAATATTAGTTCTCATTGACAAATCATTATGCCTGCAGAATCATAATTAGCATAATGAATAATGAATCAAATGTCAGATGAAGAATTACGATCTACTTTATGATCTGCCTGATCTGGATATTCCTGTACTTTACCTTATCATGATCACCCTGCAGATAGATCGGCCCGGGTTTAAACTCATCCGAGGTCAGCGCTCCGCCAGTTATTCCCTTTACAGGTTGATTATCTATTATGGTTATACCGTTCAGAATTACGGTTAAATGCCTGTCACATAATGTAAGGTCCATAGACTGCCATTCTCCTGCTGGTTTTTCGGCATTGACAGCCGGGATTATCCTGCTATACAGGGCTCCCATATGATGTGCATTTTGTGGCAATCCGTAACTGTCATATACCTGGATCTCATAAATCCCACGAAGATATACCCCACTGTTACCATTTTTAGGAACACTTACCTCGAGGGTAAGATTAAAATCCTCGAATTCCTGCTCGGTTCTTAGGTTTCCGTCTCGAATATGTGGTTTGCCTTCTTCCTGTACAGGATCATTTTCCAGGATCCCATCTTTAACAAAAAAACCATTGGTAGAATTAGGATCCACCATTTTCCAACCCATAAGGTCTTTTCCGTTAAACAGGCTGATCTCATCTCCATACTTCACCTTCGAAAGATCGGGTGCTGGTGGTAATGGAGGATTCTTTTTACCGGAAACAGGTTCTTCCCTGACACCCAATCCATCGTATTCAGGCGTATAATAACCGCCGGTCAGCTGGTCACCATCTGCGGTTAAAACCATGTAGGAAGTAAGCCTGTGTGTTAATACAGGTTCACCCACTGCATTTTTCTTTCGTACTATTTCACTGCTGCGTGTCAGTACTAAATTATCGCCATCCATATATACATTTTCAAGGGGGAATACACTGCCCCAGCCCCAAAGCATATCACAAACAAGATATCCATCCTCCTGGCGGACTTCAATCCAACCGGGGACATTGTTAGGTAGTGTTAATGCGCAGCTACCTAGAAACGGACCGGGATCATTGGAGG
>CBDUCT010000362.1:0-4146 GCA_965365715.1 uncultured Cyclobacteriaceae bacterium
AGCTCCCATATAACGGGCCCTGGTATCTCCGGGGTTAATCTTGAGCTGTTTCTCCGCACTCATACCGCCTCTTTGCCTGATCTCAATTGATTTCACGAGGTCTCCCAGGTCTTCATAGTACTGACCAGCCAGGCAAAGACTTTGATAATCTTCTTTTCTGACACTATTGGCACTGATCATCAGCCTGGCGGCCTGGTCTATTTTTCCGGTTGCGAGGCTCATCCGCCCGTATTGATAATAGGCTTCAAATAATGTAGGGCCTAGTTCCACGGCCTTTTTAAAAGCCTCCTCTGACTCCTCATACTTTTTACTCAATGACAGGACCATTCCTCTGGAAACAAATGCTTCAGCCAGGGCAGGGTTCAATTTTACAGCATTCCGGCTGGTTATCTGCGCCATCTGAAGATTATCCTCCGTGGCTTCATGATACATATAGAGATAAGAATAGCAATCTGCCAGTCCACAATAGGCCAAAGCATACTTATAATCAATATCAATAGCTTTCTGAAACATTTCAATAGCATATTTTATGCTTTTTAAGCTATACAGATCGTAATACTTTCTTCCTTGCAGGTAGTATTCGTAAGCTTCTATCTTACTCGTATGGGGAGAATGGATCTTCGAAGGTTTCTTCTCCTCAACTTTGATACCCAGGATTTCGATCACATTGGCAGTAATATCATCCTGAATGGCCAATATCTCCTTTTTTTCTTTTTCATATTTGTTTGACCACAAGCTGATCCCATCGCACACTTTTACCAATTCAATATTTATACTGATCTGATCGCCAAGCAATTTCATGTTCCCATCTAAAATAACTGAAGCGCCTAATTGTCTGCCAATTTCAATAGGATTTTCATCCTTACCCTTGAAGGAGAAAGCAGTCGCCCGGGATAATACCCTGATGCCACGTATCCTGCCGATGCTAATGATAAGGTCCTCGGTGATCCCGTCAGAAAAATAATCCAATTCAGGATCATTGCTTCTATTAACTATTGGAAGGACGCCCACAATAGGTATTTCAGCCTCCGTATTTGGCTCTCCAAATTCTGATAATAATCCTTTTACTACTAACTGGTGTAGCTCCACTGGTTCATCAAAATCTCTTAATCGATAATTCCCAAGTGCTTTTAAGGATAGGTGTTCGGGTAATTCTTCTTCCAGTTTAGCCTTTAGCTGGCCTGAAACAAGGATCTGTCCCCCATGACAGACGCTGCATATCCTGGATGCACGATGTATCTCCAGGCCAGTATATAAATTGCCAACAGGATAGATCTGGCCCATGTGTAAAGCGATCCGGACTTTAAGGTCGACACTGAATGACCATGAGATATCCTGAAATTCCATTTGTATTTTTGCAGCTGCCTTGAGTGCTGAAACAGGATTCCCGAAAATGATAAAAAAGCCATCGCCTGTCCGGTCAATGATCCGTCCGTCAAATTGTTTTATCCCATTACTGATGATCTCATTGTGCTTATCCAGTATTACTGCATAATCCTGTCCCAATGATTTAGCAATCTGTGTAGATGCTTCAATATCGGTATAAAACAAGGTAAAGGAAGCTGTATTTGATATCTCCATTAGTAATACTCTCAATTTTAAATATAAACATCAGGCTCATTATATCCTATTAGTCAAATTGAAATAAACCAAATCAGATGAAATACCGGAATATCCGGTTCTAATACTACCCTTCCTTTACCAAATCATCTGAATATTAATTCTGAAAATAGTTTTCTTTATTTATATTACATTTTCGAACATCGATTAATATAAATTTTCAGTATCCTGTTCATAACAAAATGAAGTATGAAACTGGAAAGCATTGACCTGATAACTTTTATAGTTTTCATCCTGATAGTGGTATCTATCTCACTATATGCCAGCAGGAAAGAAGACAATTCTGAAGATTATTTCCTTGCAGGAAGGAAGCTAACCTGGTGGCTGATCGGATTGTCTTTAATAGCCTCAAATATATCCTCGGAACACTTTATAGGTATGTCGGGACAAGGATTCAGCCTCGGCCTTGCCATTGCCAGCTTTGAGTGGATGTCGGCATTTACACTCATTATTATTGCCATAGTATTTCTTCCAACTTTTCTTAGGTCCGGGATCTACACTATGCCTGAATATCTTGAATACCGCTATAACAGGTCAGTGCGCTTATTGATGGCAATTTTCATGCTTTTCTTTTATATCCTTATCACCCTGGCCACTGTGCTTTATTCAGGGGCACTGGCCCTGAATTCAATTTTTGAAATTGATATGATAACTGGAATATGGGCAATTGGCCTGGTGGCTGGCCTGTATACCGTATACGGGGGATTGAAAGCTGTTGTCTGGTCAGACCTACTGCAGGGCGGGACACTGCTCATAGGTGGTCTTTTTGTCACTTTCCTGGCATTAAAGGAAGTAGGTGGCTGGGAAAGCTTTGTTTCGATTTCAGGAGATAAACTCCATACTGTTCTGCCCTGGGATCACCCTGAAATGCCCTGGGTGGCTGTTTTCATCGGAGGTCTCTGGATACCACATATTTTTTACTGGGGGCTTAATCAGTTTATAACCCAACGAACACTGGGAGCGAAGGATCTTCATGAAGGACAGAAAGGAATACTTTTCGGTGCCACCCTTAAGTTGTTGATCCCATTTATTGTCGTATTTCCCGGGATTATGGCATTCCAGCTATATGGCGATTCTATTACAAATGCTGATGGAGCTTATCCATATCTGATTAAACAGATCCTTCCAGCCGGGATGATCGGGATTATGTTTGCAGCTCTTTTTGGAGCGGTCATGAGCACCCTGGATTCTATATTAAACTCCTCCGCCACTATCTTTACCATGGATATATATTCTTCTTATTTCAAAAAGGACAGCAGTCCTTCTCATCTTGTAAAAGTCGGCCGTATCACAACGATGATTCTGGTAATTATAGGCTGTATCTGGGCTCCCATAGTTGGCAGTTTCGATAAAGGCATATACTTTTTTGTTCAGCAATTCTGGGGATTTATTCAGCCAGGAGTGGTGGCAGCCTTTCTATTCGGGATAATCTGGAAAAAAGTCCCCCCAAAGGCCGCTTTCTGGGGAATGTTATTGAATTTTCCTATATATGGACTTTTGTTATGGTTATTGCCGGATGTAGCTTTTCTGCATCATATGGCCATTACTTTTATATTGTTATCCCTGTTTATTATCATTTATACCCTGCGATTCCCTGTAAAAGACATAAAGCAAATGCCGGAACGTTTTAAAGTGTATACCAGTGTGTCGAAAACTGTGAAGGTATGGGGATTATCAATATTTATAGCTACGATCCTTTTGTATATCATATTTTATTGATTCATAATTTTTATAACTGGTTGATTTTTATAAATTTATATAGTCAAGGAAGGCGAAAATCAACGCCCTCTAATTAAAGTTTCTGAAGAAAATGCGGGTTCGGACAAGCACATTATTTAATAATTGTTATGGGAAATATGGCATAGCTGCGGTCAATGTTTTTTGTGCAGAGCAGATACATGGCTTGTTCCGTAGCGCCCAGAAGGCTAGGGCCCCCTTTATTGTACAATTAACACCAGTGGCAAGAAATTATGCACATCCTGATATGCTGTCAGCCATGATAGAAGCTGCTGGCAGTATCTACCCGGAAACCATATATTCAGTCCATCTGGATCATGGAACACCCGATCATTGTAAGGATGCTATCCGGTCAGGCCAATATGATTCGGTAATGATAGATGCCTCCCATGAAAATTATCATACCAACATAGAAATTACCTCCGGCATTGTTGAACAAGCGCATTCTGCAGGCAGAACAGTAGAAGCGGAACGGGGTGTATTGAGTGGTGTGGAGGATGATAAAAGCATTGATGATGCCAGGTCAAATTATACTGACCCCGATGAGGCCGTTACCTTCGTAAATAGAACTGTATGTGATAGCCTCGCCATTGCTGTCGGCACAAGTCATGGTGCCTATAAGTTCTCCGGCAAGAGCGATCTTCAATTCCATATTCTGGACGAGATCAGTAGAAGACTGCCAGGATTCCCACTGGTTCTTCATGGTGCTTCAGCCGTCCCTTTAAAAGAAGTTGAACGAATCAACCAGGCAGGAGGTTCCCTTTCAGCCAAAGCGAAAGGTGTTGATGA
>CBDUCT010000363.1:0-4136 GCA_965365715.1 uncultured Cyclobacteriaceae bacterium
TTGGATTTAAATGCAAACATATCTTTCGATGATGTGCTTTGGCTTGGCGTTTCATATCAGGTATCCAGTTCGGTAAACCTTCTCGCAGAAGTACAGATTACCAATCAACTGAGGATAGGTTATTCTTATGCTTTCAGAACAAGTACCATTAACAGAGTTGATTTGGGATCCCATGAATTCATGATCAATTACAGGTTCAAATACCCGAAATCCGGGATTGTAACACCCAGACATTTCTAATCCGATATGAAGAACTTACTCATATTCCTGGCATTTGTGCTAATGGTAAGTCAGTCCGTCATTGGGCAGAATTCTAATATCTCCACACTTTTTCAGAGTAATCTTAGAAAAGCCGATAAATATTTCAGTAAACTTCAATATCAAAACGCTGTTGAGTTTTATAAAAGGGTATTGGAAAAGGATTCCAGTCATTTCAGGTCTAATCTCAGACTTGCTGAGTCCTATATGATCTTAAAGGATCCTGACTCATCTGCAGTCTGGTATGATAAGATCATATCTTCAGTCAACGATCCATCCATAGTTGATCCGCATCACTATTATAATTATGCCCAGGTTCTGTCATCAACGGAAAGATATAAGGAAGCCCTTTCCTGGTATGAGATCTACGATGCTCTTGTACCCGGCGATCCAAGAAATATGGATAAGATCCAGTTCTTAAAAAATATGGATTACTATCTGAGTGACTCTAATCTTTATGAGCTTATCGTTCTGCCCTTTAATTCCGACCATTCTGACTTTGGATCCAAATATTATGATTCAGGATTTGTCTTTATTTCTTCGAGGGATAAAAAGGTAATAATGAAAAATAATGCAAAATCAGCCATGTCCGAGAAGGAATCTCCATTGAACCTCTACTATGTAGGTGTAGATTCATCCGGCCAGTATCAGGAGCCCGGTCATTTCAAAAAGGAATTAAAGACCAGGTTCCATGAAGGTCCACTGGCATTCTACAGTGATAACAAAAAAGTGATTTTTACCAGGAATAATTATCATGAAGGTAAAAAAACAAGAAGCAATAATGGGATTCTTAATGTAGGCTTATTCAGTGCTGAAATGGATGAAAACAAGGATTGGAAGAATATTAAGGCATTCGAGTATAACCACCCGGATTATTCCGTTGGCCACCCCAGTCTGTCTGAAGATAACCAGCGATTGTACTTTTCATCTAATATGCCGGGGGGCGTGGGAGGAAATGATATTTACGTTTCATATAATGAAAATGGCAGATGGGGTAAACCTGTAAACCTCGGTCCCGAGATTAATACTCCCGGTGATGAGATGTTCCCTTATATTTCAGATGACAGTACCCTGTATTTTGCCTCCGACGGATGGGGTGGTTTTGGAAGTCTTGATATATACAGGGCTCTTGGGAAAGACAGTATTTTTACCAGCCCATATAACCTGGGATTTCCAATCAACACAAACAAGGATGATTTTGCCCTGATTATTAATGAGAAAGAAAGAAGTGGTTATTTTTCATCCGACCGTGATGGGGGAAAAGGATTCGATGATATCTATGCTTTTAATGTAAAATCATTTAAGATACATGCCAGGGTATTGGAATTGTTTGATAAGGAACCTATTCCGGATGTGCTGGCATCCCTCATCAATATTGAAGGAGATACCATAGACCGGAAATATTCAGATAATAAGGGAAGATTCCAGATGGAATTGCCCTTCGATTCAGAATATACGATTAAGCTGGATAAAGATGAATATACTCAGTATGAATATATCCACTTGTCAACACTCGAAAGGAAATCCGGAATTGACAGTCCGGATTATTATATGTGGAAACATGAATTATTCTCAGCCGGAATTATCTATAACAACGAAACTCAGTTCCCGATGCCCAATGTCCTGGTGCTTTTACATAATCAGACCGACAATGTATTTGATTCAACATTTACAGATGAAGAGGGGAAATATATGTTTCCGCTACAACCTGACAAGTCTTATGATGTCATAGCGGATAAGGATGGATATTTAGCTGCGACATTGCCTTTAATGACTAACCGGGTTAAAAAAGGCACCATTTTAAATGACTTTGTACTGGAATCAGAGTATATCGAAAAGGTATTCGTTTATTTCGATTTTGACAAAAGTGATATCAAATCCAGGTTTCATCCCGATATCAATAGAATGGTGAATTTGTTGAATAAATATCCTGATACCAGATTCTCAATAAGCGCCCATGCCGATGCCCGCGGCAGCCATGCTTATAATGAAGCCTTATCGGATAGAAGGGCCAATTCGGTGAAAAGGTATATCATTGCCAAAGGGATAGATCCTTCCAGGATCGATACCATGGGATTTGGGGAACGACTTATCTTAAACCGTTGTGTGGATGGCGTAAACTGCCGGGAAATTGAACACTCCATTAACAGAAGAGCTGAGTTGAAAGTCGAATTCGGAAGTTCGGATCAGGGCGCTGCCTCAATATCAGAGGCCGGGAATAACATGGGAAATCCAGGTTACCTAAGTGACTGACTGGGCAACTCACCAAACCACTTTTTATATTCAGCAGCAAATTGACCCATATGCCAAAAACCATATTTTGCAGCAATTGTTGATATCTTTTGACTTTCGTTTTCGACTAATTCTTTTCGAACTTTGTTAAGTTTAACTGCTTTAATGTATTCTTTAGGTGTTACTTGAAACCTTTCCTTGAATGCATATTGAAGACTTCTTTCACTCAATCCTGTTACTCTGCAGAGTGAAGGAATAGATATTTTCTCATCTATATGATTATTTATCATACTAACAGCAATATTCAATCTTATGCTGCGTCTTGGTTGAATCTTTTCAGACTTATACGAACCACAATCTTCAATCTGAAGCAAGGTATCATAGAGTAAATCATTAAGTATTGCATCATATCTATCAAAGTCGGCCTTTTTATTATATTTTTCATTATATGAAAAGAACTTCTGTGCTGCTTTGTGAAATTGATTACAGAAGTCATCTGATGATTTTATTCTTTGTTCAATTCCATGGAATCTGTTAAGGCAATTTGAGAGTTTCATATTTTCAATAGTGTTCATCAGATATTGCTCTTCAATTGAAAAAACATATACATTAAAATAATTAAAAGATACTGCATCAATGGTTCCGTCTTTAGGATATACTAGCAACTCATTTTCATATGTCATTTGATTTAACCAATAGTACATGCTTCCTCCCGGTACTGGAATTACTATCGATCGATAACCAATAGGGCTAAGACCATACTGATCGATTTTTCCATTTAAACTCACCCTTCCGAGCTGGAAATGCTTGGAAGAATAAATTGTCAAGCTAGTTTCCAGGTCATTTTTACTTAGTAACCGGAAGTCAAGATTCCAGTTTGTTGAAGCCTGTTGTAATTGTTCAAATTCTCCAAAAATGGCATTAACGTATGACATTGTTTGTGGCTGTTGGATTAGTGATATGCTCAAGCAAAGTAAATATATTAAATAATTGCGTTCTCATGCGGATTTTTGATGTTCAAAACAATTGGACTTTATTAAATTTGATGGCCTGTTTTATAAATTCAAACAAAACAAGTGAGTAAGAGTTTAATCACTCAAACAATTATCCATAACATATTATCTTTTCTAAACCATCAATTTAAACAATTATGAACCTCATTACAAAAAAAATATCCATCGTGCTGGTCCTGATATTTATCGCAGTGACTTCCTACAGCCAGAACCATGGTATAATCCATGACGCCGAATATTATATCTTAGAGGCACAGCATGGAGAAAAATGGAAGGCAGAAGACCAGGAACTGCAAAAGAAACTTAAAGAACTAAGGAAGAAATATGGAACTCCTCCGAATATTGTTCACATCATGTGGGATGATATGCCAGTAGGTGAAATCGGTATTCCTGCTCTGCAAAAAAACAGAGGTTTTGAAACTCCAGTGATGAATAAAGTTGCAGAAGAAGGTATTCTTTTTACAAGAATGTACACCGAGCCTTCATGTACTCCTAGCCGTGCAGCAGCTATAACTGGTCGACATGCAGTGAGAAGCGGTATGACGACAGTGGCCTTCCCTTATGAGTATGGAGGAATTGCAGATGAGGAGGTGTTTATGTCGGAAGTGCTTTCTGAAGCTGGTTATGCAACTG
>CBDUCT010000364.1:0-4088 GCA_965365715.1 uncultured Cyclobacteriaceae bacterium
GAAGTTATTCTCTCCTATAAATATTCCATCGCCAAGATCGATCATGGTTGGATCTACCTTCCATTTCCTTGATACTAGTTTATAGCTATCCGAAACAATATGTATATCTGAGATACCGGGCATTAATCCCAGCTCCCTTATATCAAAATTTGATTTCCCTATACCAATCAGATAGCTTCCAATCTGGGTAGTGACCTCGTTGGCACTGTATTTTATTGAATGAAGCTTATTAATTATTTCCTCCTTCTGCTCTGGAGTACTGCCCTTTTTCCACTGTCAGCTCCTCCTTTCTTCTTTATTTTCCTTTTACACTGCGGACATATTTATTGATGTCCTTTTCAAGATTGTGGCTGTTCTTCAAAACCTTTATAAAAGCACTTCCAATAATGGCCCCATTTGCATATTTAGTCGCCTGGATAAAATTCTGATGATCGGAAATTCCGAATCCGATCATTAAGGGGGATTTCAAA
Organism: uncultured Cyclobacteriaceae bacterium; assembly: GCA_965365715.1. Classification (GTDB taxonomy): domain Bacteria; phylum Bacteroidota; class Bacteroidia; order Cytophagales; family Cyclobacteriaceae; genus JAGTVG01. Next base: position 471 of record CBDUCT010000364.1, read on the forward strand.
TTCATTCCCCCTACCCTTTTAAAATAGTCCACCTGGTCCCGGGAAAGTCCTTTTCTGGCTCCGGTCGTGGATGCTGACGATACCATGTAAATGAATGATTTGCTTATGCGATCTATTTCCCTGATACGCTCTTCACTGGTCTGCGGTGTGATCAGAAATATATTTGCCAGATGATGTTTTTCGAAAAGGGATTCATACTCATTCTGATATTCCTGAACAGGAAGATCCGGAATTATCAGTCCACTGACACTCGCTTTTTGACAATCCTGGCAGAATTTTTCCATACCATATTGATAGACAGGATTAAGATAGCCCATGAGAATGACCGGAATTTGGATTTTATCCTTAACTTCCTCAACCTGCTCAAGTATCTTTTTGAGGGTAATTCCGTTATCCAGTGCTATTTTGTTACTATCCTGGATTGTCGGTCCATCGGCTACAGGATCCGAGAATGGGATCCCCACTTCTATCATATCGGCGCCTCCTTTTTGCAGGGCGATCATGATCCGCTGCGTATCCTCGAGTTGAGGATATCCAGCTGAAAAATATATGGACAGTAACTTTTCAGATCTATCCTCAAATGCATTTATTAATTCATTCATTTTATTTATGTATTACTCAGTTTCCAAGAATAAGGATTTCCAGTCCTGAATCACCCGAGCATTCTTCAATTGTTCTCTTAATACCCGCCCCAGTTAATAATCGTTTCCAGGTCCTTATCGCCCCTGCCGGACAAGTTTACAACCACCACCTCATCCCTGTTGAATTCCAGTTTTTCAAGAATTGCCAGGGCATGCGCTGATTCTATGGCTGGGATTATACCTTCAAGCCGGCTCAGGGTTATACAAGCCTGCATAGCCTCATCATCTGTAACATTGTAAAAAGATGCCCGTCCTGATTCATGCAAATGTGCATGTAATGGACCTATTCCCGGATAATCCAGTCCGGCCGATATGGAATATGGTTCTATCACCTGACCGTCATCTGTCTGCATTAGGAGCGTTTTGCTTCCATGCAGGATGCCTGGTTTTCCCAAAGCCGTTGTAGCTGCCGAATAGCCACTATCAACACCTTTACCGGAAGCTTCCACTGTAATCAACTTCACTCTTTCATCATCAAAATAGTGGTAGAAAGCCCCCGCTGCATTACTTCCTCCACCCAGACAGGCCACAATAGTGTCGGGATAATCCCTCCCTTCAGATTCCCTGAGTTGCCATTTCATTTCCTCGCTGATCACAGACTGAAAGCGGGCCACCATATCCGGATACGGATGGGGACCAACGACCGAGCCAATGATGTAATGAGTATCCACCGGATTATTGATCCAGTGTCTCATGGCTTCATTCGTGGCATCCTTAAGGGTTTTATTGCCACATTCTGCAGCTCTTACTTCTGCGCCCAGGATTTTCATCCGCTCGACATTCGGGCGTTGTCTTGATATATCCAATGAACCCATGTAAACGGTACATTCCATCCCCATGAGCGCACAAACCGTAGCAGTTGCCACTCCATGCTGGCCGGCACCTGTCTCTGCAATGATCCTGGTTTTTCCCAGTCTCTTTGCAAGCAGGATCTGACCAATCGTATTGTTGATCTTATGGGCACCGGTATGGCTAAGATCTTCCCGTTTAAGATAGATCTTTGCCCCGATCTTTTCAGACAAACGTTCAGCCAGATACAGGGGAGTCGGCCTGCCTACATAATCCTTAAGGAGTTTGTAGAATGAATCCTGGAAGGATTTATCCGATATGATCTGCATGTAATTCTGACGAAGCTCTTCTACATTCGGGTATAACATCTCAGGGATATATGACCCTCCAAAATGTCCGTAAAATCCATTCGGAGCTACATTGAAATCCGTATTCTGATCAATCATATTTATAATCTGTCAAATTTTCTTCTGAATAATTTTACCTTTTCCGGATCCTTGAGGCCCGGGGATGTTTCCAACCTGCTGTTGGCATCCAGGGCATATAAATAAGGATTCTTTAGCTGCTTAATGAGATCAATATTCTCCGGGCCTATGCCTCCCCCCAGAAAAAAGGGAATCCTGAATGGGTATTTTTCAATAATTTCCCAATCGAAGGGCATACTATTCCCGCCATGGTATTTGCCCTTCGTGTCAAAAAGAAAATAATCAACATGGTCTGTATAGGGTTCCATCCGACTGAAATCAAAATCCTCCCCTACTAAAAATACCTTGACGACCTTAAGCTCTGATCTCTTTAATTCGATACAATCTGCCAATGGTTCCTGACCATGCAGCTGTACCATATCAAGTGAAATTGACGAGGTGATCTGTTTTATCTTATCTGTACTTTCATTTACAAACACACCTGTCTTTTTGATTGAGGGGGGAATATCCAATTTGCTCAATTCTTCCATATTGTCGCCTGCATACCTTGGGGATCCTGGGTAAAATATTAATCCCAGATAATCCGGTTGGTATTGGATCACCTCCCGGATGTTATCCGGGAATTTCATTCCACATATTTTTAGTTTAAGGTTCATTGATATTTAATTCAATTTCAGCCTTTCCGAATTCTCGATTTTCTGCGCTACTTTTCATAAATACTCGATACAATATTTGTTTCCTGCCTTGTGATATAAGAATTTCCATTGAGATCAAATTCATTTCCTATTGATCCCTCATTTTTTCTTTCAATCTTGAAATGAAATCGGCACATGCCTTTTCCGGCCTGCTTTGTTTCATGAAATGTTCCCCCATCAGAAATCCCTGAAAGCCGTATTTTTTAAGATATATGATATCCTCCGGATCATGGATCCCACTTTCAGAAATCTTTACATATTCAGCCGGGATCTTATCAGATAGGGATACTGAGGTTTCCAGGTTCGTGGTAAAGGTTTTAAGATCCCGGTTATTCACACCGATAATATTAACAGAATCATGGATATTGTTAAGCAGTTCCTCTTCGTTATGGACTTCCATCAAAACTTCCAGGTCAAGTTTACGGGCTTGTCGCGACAATTGTTTAATCTGATCAGGCTTAAGGGCTGCTGCTATCAATAGGATCGCATCTGCTCCGATGGATTTTGCCTCTATTAACTGATATTCGTCCACAATGAAATCCTTACGGAGAATCGGACAGAAATTGAATTTCCTCGCCAGCTTCAGATCATCATTTGAGCCTCCGAAATACTTTTCATCAGTAAGAACGGATAGTGCGGAAGCACCTGCCTGCATATAACCAATAGAAGTTCTTTCAATGGATATATGCGGATTAATAACACCTTTTGAGGGAGATCTTCTTTTTATCTCGGCTATAATTCCACATTTGTCCTCCCGAAGCAGGTACTTCTTCAATGAAACCGCCGGCGCATCAAAATGGATGCTTTTCTCCAGCAATTTTATGGGGTAGAGTTCCTTTCTTCGCTCAACTTCTTCCCTTTTATGAGTTATTATTTCCTCCAGAATATTCATTTTATTTCTTTTCATCCTGCAATTGACACTTTAATCTCTGTTAATTTCTAATATGATCTTGTATAAGGTCTTTCCTTTATTGTGCACGAAATCACGATCACAATCAATTCTTTAAAACTAAACCTGAATACGTTTCATTCATATAACTGTTTTTCTACGTTTTGTTCACTTCAATA
>CBDUCT010000365.1:0-4073 GCA_965365715.1 uncultured Cyclobacteriaceae bacterium
ATCCAATTACAGTTGATACTGCGTCAGAACCAAGAATCTTTTCAATGCCGGAGATGTTTCCGTCTTTTTTTACAAGCTTTGCCTCATAAGCGCAGGCTATAATTGTACCTACAGAATCAAAAAGATCTACGAAAAGAAAGGAAAAGATCACGCCTATAAAGCCAACCTTCAGGGCCTGAAGAATATTCAACTTAAAAACGACAGGCTCTATTGATGGGGGAGAAGAAACAAAAACATCAGGAACATGTATATGTCCCAGTATCATCCCGGTAATCACTATGAATGTTATCCCCAGAAGAATACTTCCTTTTATCTTTTTGATTTCCAGAATAATAATTATTAACAGGCCCAGAAGACTGATTATTAATGTGGTTGACATCTCACCCATTTGAACGAGGGTAGAGAAATTGCTTACTAGTAATCCCATATTTTTCAATCCCACAAAGGTGATCAGCACGCCGATACCTGCCGGAACGGCCATTCGTAATGATAAAGGTATAGCATGCACTATTCTTTCACGGAACCCGGAAAAGGTAAGGATAAGAAATAATATTCCGGAAATAAATACAGCCCCCAAGGCAGTCTGCCAGTCTACGCCCATTCCAATTACCACAGAATACGTAAAAAAGCTATTTAATCCCAGGCCGGGTGCAAGTGCAAAAGGTACATTAGCCCATATTCCGACAATTAATGTTCCAATAAATGAAGCGATACATGTGATGGTTATTAAAGCACCTTTGTCCATACCAGTTTCCGCAAGCATATTCGGGTGCAGGAATATGATGTAGGACATCGTAAGGAAAGTAGTTAGTCCTCCGATTATTTCCTGTCTCAGGCTGGTATTCCTTTCTTTAATCCGGAAAAATCGATCGATCATTAATGAAAATGAGGATTTTAACAAAACAAAAATATGCAGATAATTTAATTTTACTATATTACAAAAAATGTGATCAGATCAAATAAATCGGGCTGTTGTTTATAGTGATTGGGTAAAAAAGATACAAATTTGCAGGGAATCACAGATTCTTATTCACATACACAGCAAGATATATTAATACAGGATTATGTATAAGAATCATGAAACAAGGATATATAAAATCAAATGAATAAAAAGAAAACAGAAAAATGACAGAAAGATCAGATAAGAACCCTCCCAGACCTTACATTATCAATGAAAATAATTGGAAATCAGTAAAAGAAACTGACTATTCGATCGCAATTCTTCCCTGGGGTGCGACGGAAGCCCATAACTATCATTTACCTTATGGTACCGATAATATCCAATGTGATTATATTGCCGCAGAAGCCGCTAAGAAAGCATGGAAGAAAAATGTGAAGGTGGCAGTTTTGCCAACTGTGCCTTATGGCGTAAATACACAGCAGTTGGATATCAAATTAACCATCAATATGAATCCTTCCACACAGGCATTTGTACTGAGGGATGTTGTGGACTCTCTCAATGGACAGGGAATAAAGAAATTGATTGTATTAAATGGGCATGGCGGGAATGATTTCAAGCAAATGATCCGTGAAATAAAGGCTGATTATCCGGGATTCTTTATAGGTACTATCAACTGGTACCTTGTCGAAGGTGATTGGAAGAAGTATTTTGAAGATACAGGTGACCATGCCGGGGAAATGGAAACCAGTATTATGATGCATATTGCACCAGATTGGGTATTATCACTGAAAGAAGCTGGTGATGGGGCCAGTAAAAAACTTAAATTTCACGGACGAAATGAAGGATGGTTGTGGGCTCCGAGGGAATGGACGAAAGTATCCAGAGATACTGGAATTGGGAACCCATCCAGGTCTTCTGAAGAAAAAGGAAAGAATTATTTAGGAAAGATAATTCCAAAAATATCGGAATTCCTGATTGAACTAGACAATACTGATCCGGAAGATATATATGTAGATTGAATTCATACAAAAAATGAGGATCTCATTTAAGGAAGTACAGGGAACCCTGAATCATATATTACTAAAGCATGGATTTACCCCGGAAAAGGCCGGAACCCTGTCGAAAGTATTTACAGAGTCTTCACTGGATGGTGTTTATACTCATGGATTGAACAGGTTTCCCAGGTTCATTAATGATATTAAAGAAGGTATAGTGAAAGTTGATGCGGAGCCGGGAAAGATCAATACTTTTGGAAACATAGAACAATGGAATGGTAACCTGGGGTCTGGGATACTAAATGCACTTACATGTATGTCTGCAGCCTTAAAGATTGCCGGATCTGCTGGTATTGGATGTGTGGCACTCTCAAATACAAATCACTGGATGAGGGGAGGTACTTATGGATGGCAGGCGGCGGATGAAGGATATATCGGCATTTGCTGGACCAATACTCAACCCAATATGGTGGCCTGGGGTGGAAAGTATCCTGTGCTGGGTAATAACCCACTTATCATAGCAATACCCAGAAATGAAGGAAATATTGTCCTCGATATGTCTATGTCTCAGTATTCTTATGGCAAGATGGAAGCCTATACGCATGAGGGAAAGGACCTGGAGTTTATTGGCGGCCTGGATGGTAATGGACTCCCGACTAAGGATCCACAGGAAATCATAAGTAATGAAAGTGCTTTACCTATAGGCTTCTGGAAAGGATCGGGACTTTCTCTTGTCCTGGATATATTGGCAGCTGTTCTGGCTAAAGGTGATCCTGCTGTTCGGGTTGGATCAAGAAGTAAAGAATACGGTCTTTCACAAGTATTTATCGCGATCAGTATGAAAAGTTTGGATAATAAATATTCTTCAACTGTTATTCATGAGGTACTACAGAACCTGCATAAGGCTGAGCCAAAGGATGAAGGTGGGAAAACTTATTATCCTGGTGAAAAAACGCTTTTAACAAGAATTGAAAATCAAAAACTTGGAATTCCTGTGAATACTGAGATTTGGGATATAATCAAAAACCTTTAAGTATTTTTCGAAGTTTCCTTCTCTAAAATCAGCCATAATCTCTTCAGTTTTAATAAAAGCTTTTAATAAGACAATATAAATACCTGATATATAGCAAATTATATAATATATGATTATTTAATTGTTTATCTGTGATTTGGATTTCATGAATCCAATTAAGATTATGGAATCAAAATTAATTTTTGTAAATTTCTAATGATACAGGTGTTTATTAACCATATTCCAATTCTATTTCATAGATATATAAACAACGGACCATGGAGAACAGAAGATCATTTTTAATCAAAGCCGGAATTGGAGCAGTTGCATTGCCTTATATGTCTTGTTGCAGTAGTTTTAACAGATCAATAACTCATGTTGTTTCTATCAGCTTTGATGATGGATTTGAAAAATCCTTTCTGAAAACTGCTGAGATCTATGAAAAATATACATTGAATGCCTGTTTTAATGTAATAGCATCAGGGCATGAAAATGATTTCAAACCTCCGGATGATTACATTCAGCCTTCGATAATCGGCGATTTTGATTTGTGGAATGAATTAAAAAGAAGAGGTCATGAAATCATGCCACATGGATACAGGCATGAAAACCTGGCTAGAATAGACCTCTCAGATGCTCAAGAACTCATTATGAAATCTCTTGAGGTATTTTCTGATAGACTGATAGGTTTTGATCCGCTTAAGGCAATATTCAATTTCCCTTTTAATTCTTCTTCAGCCGAACTGGAAGATTGGCTCAAGGATAAAGTAATGGCATTCCGCACAGCCGGCAGTGCTGTTAATAAACTTCCCCATAAAAGACAGAAAAAGCTTACTTGCATAAGTGCAGGTCCGGATAATATAGATATGTATTTTGAGGAGCAGTTTAAGAAATTTCTATCGGGTCCCAAAGGATGGTTTATCTTCAATGCGCATGGACTTGATGGTGAAGGTTGGGGGCCGATGAGTTCAGTATATTTGGATGAGCTACTTGATAGATTACTTAGAATGGAACACGTAGCTATAATGCCTGTTGGTAAGGCTCTTTTATCATTATAAATAATGAATTCCTATGCAAGTAGTTACAAAAAATCAATACAATAATAAATTCATAATAGTAGTAGTATGAAAAATAGAAGGCCCATAGGGTTTGTTTTTTTAATTAT
>CBDUCT010000366.1:0-4066 GCA_965365715.1 uncultured Cyclobacteriaceae bacterium
AGTTGGGCGGAAAGCAGTTCATGCCGGCTATGAAGTTTTTTTGTTGACAAATGTAGGCAGTTTTAAAAATCGAATAGAATCATGTGGAATAAAGGTTATTCCTCTAGATTTAAAGAGAGGGAGCGTAAATATTTTAAGAGATATTTCAAAACGAAAGGAAGAAAATCGTATCTATTTACCGGTATTTTAGACGCAAATAAATATATTGATATTTTAAAAAACAATTTGGATTTAGAAGGCGAATTTATTTTGCAAGATGATAATGATCCCAAACATCGATCTAAAATAGTAACCGAATGGAAAAACGAAAATAATGTAAAATCTTTAGATTGGCCGTCAAACAGTCCGGATTTGAATCCGATTGAAAATATATGGGGTTTATTAAAAGGAAAAATGCTGTTCCAGTCTTGGCAAGATGACTTCTAAGTTCTTTATAGATTAGTAATCCAGATGAATTTGGGAAGGAATTTCTACAAATAATGATTTGATATTGGTTTTTATGTGCTATCTCTACCCCATCCTCGGCTTTGTCTTCTGAATCGACAAGACAATCATTTGCTTCCAGTATCTCTGAAAGCAAGATTTGGATATCCTGTGAAGGTTCTATTATCAGAATCTTACAGGGCGATCTTCTCTTCATTATCCCTTAGGGATTTGGTTAAAAAAAGTATTGCTCTATAACAAATGAATAGAAAATATTCGAATAATCCAAATTTATATTGGAATATATATAAAAATATTGAAGTATTTGTTTTAGTAAGTAATAATGAATAGTTAATAATCAATTAGTTATTTTTCTTAAAATCAGTCGAAAATGATAATAATTATTTAAACTATTAGTTTAGAAAAGCAGACTCAGTCCGGTTCAAATTATAATAATCCAGATTCAAGAAATGATTTCCATAATGAATATTAATAACATCAGCAGGGAATGAGGTTTTTACATATTTATTCCAATATCGTGGGTAGTTGTTAAGCTGGATTGCTTCTCCTCCCCTTTTCAAGTCACCTTCCCAGCCGAATTCGAGCTTGCCCTGAGAGGGGGAATGATATTCAATACTAAGCGATCCTGCTTTGATTTTGGAGTTGGAAATGGCCTCAATGAACTTATCAAATGTCCCAAATTCTCTATGGCTACCCATCTCGCAAATCCAGATATTCCTTTTGCCCTCAGCGATGATCTCTTTATTGGCATATTCCCCGGATTTTACCCATTTTGGCTCTTTCTGAGACCACAGTCCTATATATCCATCTTTTCGTTTTCCAAAGATCCAGTTTCCTGATTGAGTTACTGTATCAAATTTATCTTTGGGAAACCAGGCATGGGTGTATTCAAGATCATGTGTCACATATAATCCCGGTGCAGTTGAAATTTTATACAGGATAATAGCTACATTTTCATATTGACCTACCCTCGGGAGGTTCCCGCTACCTGTCCAGTAATCAGGGGTCCCACTTGTACTGGCCACTGGATGGGTGGTAAAGACAATTGATTCCTCATCCAGCACAGCGCTCCATATCGATTGCTGATCACCTCCATATCCTTTTTTATAATCCTGGGCTGAGCTTAACATATAGTCAGGTGTCCTGAAAGTATAAATATTTGCCTCGGTCCTGGTATTTCGGTTAAGATCCTTATTGAACACTTTCACGGTCAGGGGAAGTAATCCAGTTTTCCGTAAGAATGTCAGTAATCCCTTATAGTTAGCAAATGGTTTGAAGAAGGAGTTTTCCCACCAGTTATATTCGTCGAACATCTTCATGGTCAGATCAACCGTTCTGGGATGGCAATACGCTTCAAGGCTGAGAAAGGTCATTCCATCTTCCAGCAAATTAACATCCAAACCATAATTTTCTACTTCATCCATATTTAATCCCATCCGCTGAAAGTTCGACATCTTTTTGAAACTGGTGTCATTTGCAATTTCATACAATACAATTGGAATTTTGTAGTTTTTACTGATAGCAATGGCATTGGTCGCCATATTACCGTTTCCCTGATGGTTTAACCCGAATACCAGCTGGTATGTTGAAGAACTGCTTTCCCTGCGACCAGATATTTTACTGCTGAAATAACTCCTGCCATGTGTGCTGCCAAAAGTACCATTGTAATGGTTGAGGGCCATATCAAATAACATCAGATCAAGCACCATCGATGCTTTTTTGCGTATATCATCATCCGGGCTGAAATCGATAAGCGCTACCAGTGGTGCTATATCTTCTGTATAGTATACATTGGAGAGCCATTCACTGAAACCGGTTTTATACCTCAGGTCCAGCCAGCGAGTTACCCGCTCTTTTCCCCGTTTGTATTTTTCTAAACCGGAATGCCCTGAATTAGAAAAGGTATCCTGCTCATAAAAATGACCTGCCAGATACTCGCATGTAGAAAACAGGATGTGATGATTCTCACTCCAGGTACACATATTGTCAATGCCTGGTTCATCCGGCCAGTATTTAAAATCAAGAATACATTGCTCTACAGAATCCTGTAGTGATGGACGAACAAGGGGGGTGCCCAAAAACTGGTATACAAATCGAATCAGTCCTATCATTCTAAAATCTGAGCAATCTTCCCTTTTATAAATTTTATCAATGGCTTTTATAAATCCTTCATCTGAAGGTTCTATGCCCTGATATAACCTTACCAGGTCAGCATGCACATTTCTGTGATCTTCGGATTTGTGCTTTTCGAAAAAATCTGATCTCCTTTTTTGATAATTGCTTTTCTGTATATCCAGATAATCTTCACTATCGAAAGATTCTTCCCGTTGATCATCCCGGGCAGTGTAAACCATCAATGATTCATCACTTAAAATACTTCCACGTTCTTTTGATCCGCTTTTTCCCGAACAGGCGGACATCAGAGATCCTATTATTAAAATTAAAACTATATAGTATAATCTTCTATAAATCATTTCTTTGCCCTTATGGGATTTATTTTAAAAACTGTATCTGCCTTAAAACCTACCTGGTAATGGCTTTCAAATAGATTGGAAGGCCTGTAATAATCTGTTGTGATCACCTGGGCACCACTCTCCTGTGCCTTCAGCCATCGTGAATAGTCGTTATTTCGGGCTTCAATAGTATTGGCATCAGATCTTGTTCTGACCATATATCCCTTTTTAACAAATTCCTGGATCTTTGCGAATGATATAAAAGGATTATTCAGGATTATGAATGCAGCCTCAGGTGTACCTTCTTTTGCATTGATAAACATTACCCGGCCACTCAGGGAAGGATGATCTCTGACATATAAGCTGTTGATATTTTCTCCAGCATCCAATACAAAAAGTAATTTCCCCTTTACGTCATCCAGCTTAGGCCATCCCTTGTGAGTAATGGCCTCCTCAAGCGTAGAATATGAAGATTTAACCAGATCAGGATGGACCAGTTTATCCCATCCCAATACCGATAATATCTCATTATCAACCGAATCAAGGGCATCCGGGCTAAAAGGCAGTGGTGTTTGAAATCCCGGCCTGTCAATAACCTCGTCCTTTAGGTTCATTGTAATAATTATCGGTATATGATCAGGATGATCGACTGACCATTCCTTAATTTCAGATAATGCTTCTTCAAAAAGATAATAATGGCTGCGGAAATCAATATCCTGAACGTGAAATACTTTCATGCCCGGCATTTTCATTTTCAGGGTGTCATACTCTGAAGCATTTTGAATTACCTGTAATCCAAGTGGTTTTTTGAACCTTCCTCCTGCCGGATCATGGAAGATATCGATCTCCAGATTTCGCATTCCCAGATCAAGCTGTTCCCTGATGGGCAAATGCTCATATTCCAGGCTTACCGCCAGATTGGAATCCTCCTTATATAATATCTGCATTAATTCCGGATCAATAGCTTTTTTATAGCTATTATGACTTCCAACAATCTGGATGTCATTCAGGTGAAGATCATGTGCTTCAGGAGTACTGCATCCAAAATTCAGAAGCATAAAAATCAGAGATATCAGAAATAAATAAAAAGACAAATATTTATATCTGCATCTGCACTTAAATAATAAGTTTATTTTTATTGCCATAACTTATTGACTATAAATGATATA
>CBDUCT010000367.1:0-4054 GCA_965365715.1 uncultured Cyclobacteriaceae bacterium
ATTAAAAGGAGATGATTCAATAGGTGAGTTTTATTCTGTTGCTGTTACAAATAACTATCAGCAGGCAGATACAGGGACAAAAATGATCCACCTTGGCAAAAACACCAAAAGCAGGATCGTATCCAAAGGAATTTCAGCCGGTAAGAGTCAGAATAGCTACCGGGGCCTTGTTAAGGTTATGAAAAGAGCTGAAAATGCCAGAAATTATTCTCAATGTGATTCATTACTCATGGGGGATCAATGCGGGGCACATACTTTTCCTTATATAGAAGCAGGTAACAGTTCCGCACAGATTGAACATGAGGCAACAACCTCCAAGATCGGGGAAGACCAGTTGTTTTATTGTAATCAACGGGGCATTGATACCGAGCAGGCTGTAGCACTTATTGTAAATGGTTATGCCAAGGAAGTATTAAACAAACTGCCCATGGAATTTGCAGTAGAAGCTCAAAAACTGCTGGCGATCACATTAGAAGGAAGTGTAGGATAAAAATATAAATATATAAATGCTTAAAATACAAGACTTAAAGGCTTCTATAGAAGATAATCAGATCCTGAAAGGGATCAACATGGAAGTTAAAGCTGGAGAAGTGCATGCCATTATGGGACCAAACGGCTCAGGAAAAAGCACCCTGGCCTCAGTTCTTGCCGGAAGGGAAGAATTTGAAGTTGATGGGGGACAGGTACATTTTGAAGGGGAAGACCTCTTGGAACTAAGTCCCGAAGAACGCGCATGGAAAGGTATTTTCCTTGCCTTTCAATACCCTGTTGAGATACCGGGTGTAAGTACCACCAACTTCCTGAAATCTGCCATGAACCAGATAAGAGAAAATAATGGTATGAAACCTATGGATTCCGTGCATTTCCTTAAGCACATAAAGGAGAAAATGAAATTGGTTGAAATAGATCAGTCATTGCTTAGCCGTTCACTTAATGAGGGTTTTTCCGGAGGTGAGAAAAAGAGAAATGAGATCTTCCAGATGGCTGTTCTGGAACCCAAACTAGCGATTCTCGATGAAACGGATTCAGGACTTGACATTGATGCTTTGAAAATTGTTGCTAATGGTGTGAATAAACTAAGAACTGAAGATAATGCCGTGATCGTCGTAACGCATTACCAACGACTTCTGAATTACATTGTTCCTGATTATGTACATGTACTTTATGAGGGAAGGATTGTTAAGTCCGGCACCAAGGAACTGGCGCATGAATTGGAAGCAAAAGGCTACGACTGGATCAAGGAGGAATTTAATTCAACACCAGCTTAACCTATCAATTATGGCTTTAACTGATACTGATATAAACCTTATTGATACTCTTGCGGCTAAGAGCGCTGAATCTGGCATTAGTTTATTAGGTGATTATCCACAAATACGGGATGAATCATTAAATGCCCTGAAGGAAAGAGGTCTGCCGGGAAACAAACATGAAGAGTACAAGTACTTCAATGTATCCAGGAAGATCCAAAGGGATTATAATTTTCCACTTCCTGCCCATGAAGTGGCTGGGTCCGGATGGATAAGATCTAAACTGGTGGAGGACAATGCGGGGATACATATTGTTTTTATAAATGGTATTTACTCAGAAGAGTTTTCGAATTTCAATAGCTCAATTGACGGATTTGAATTTTATTTGCCGGGTGATTCCGGACAAGGATTTAACAATATTGTAGATGCTTATGCTGCTGAAAAGCAGAATATTAATAAGGATCCTTACCTGGATCTAAACAGGTCTTTCCCTAATGGAGGATTTTCGATTAGAATTAATCAGAAATTCGACACTCAGCCAGTCTATATTTATCATATTATAAATTCAGGGGTGCGGGACTTGCTTGTAAATCATCTGGGGATAATATTGGTTGAAAAAGACACAAAAGCTGATATTTCAGAGATTTTTATTTCAGAAAATGAGGATCATCATTTCCGCAATCACAACACCGAGTTAATTGCCCTGAATAGTGCGCTCGTTAATTATCATCTGATCCAGGAAACTGGTTCTGATAGTGTAAATATCCAAAATACAAACATTTACCAATCAGCCAACAGCAGGGTAAATACCTATACCTTTTCCCTTAGTGGTAAGGATCTCAGAAATAACCTTAATATTCTTCTCAATGAAGAAGACTGTGAGTCGCATTTGTATGGATTATATTTTATTTCGAATAATGACCATATCGACAATCATACCACGGTAGATCACAGAAAACCACATTGCTACAGCAATGAATATTACAAGGGTATTATTGATGAAAAAGGGATGGGGACGTTCAATGGCAAAATATTTGTCAGACCCAATGCCCAGAAAACGAATGCTTTTCAGTCGAATAAAAATCTTGTACTGACTGATACTGCCACGATAAACACAAAACCACAGCTTGAGATATGGGCCGATGATGTTAAGTGTTCCCATGGGGCAACTACAGGTCAAATAGACGAAGAGCAGATGTTTTATTTAAGGTCCAGAGGGCTTAGTGAAGAATCTGCCGCAGCCTTATTATTGCATGCATTTGCTTTCGATATTATAGACAGGATTGAACTGAAGCATTTGAGTAATTATATTGGATCAAAAATTAACAACAGGTTAGGGTATCAGTTTTCAGATTAGGCTTTTGGATTCTATACATTCAAATACACAAACCGGGGTTGGTAAGTTTAACCCTGCAAGGATAAGGGAGCAATTCCGGATCCTGAGCAGGGAAATCAATGGCCGTCCCCTTGTATATTTTGATAATGCGGCAACCACACAGAAACCTGACGTTGTTATTAATGCGATCAGTGAATATTATCAGAATTATAATGCCAATATTCACCGCGGGATCCATACGCTGGCAGAAAAAGCCACCGAGGCTTATGAGGGTACCCGAAGAAAAGTAAAAGAGTATATAAACGCATCTTCTTCCGATGAGGTAATATTTACCTATGGTACAACAGATGGTATTAACCTGGCCGCAAATTCACTGGGTAGAGCAACCCTGAATAAAGGCGATGAGGTAATCATTTCTGCCATGGAGCATCATTCCAATATTGTACCCTGGCAGATGATATGCGAAGAAAGAGGGGCCCTTTTGAAAATCGCTCCAATTAATGATTCGGGGGAACTGATCTATGAAGAATACCTGAAACTTTTATCTGATAAGGTAAAAATTGTAAGTATTGTACATGTATCGAATTCATTAGGGACCATTAACCCCGTTAAAGAAATAATTTCTGATGCCCATAAGGTTGGCGCATACGTTTTAATTGACGGCGCCCAGGCTGCTGCGCACCTTGACGTTGATGTGCAGGACCTGGATTGTGACCTGTATGCTTTTTCTTCACACAAAATGTTTGGACCGACCGGTGTTGGAGTGTTGTATGGTAAAAGAGCAGTTCTGGATCTTATGCCGCCTTATCGTGGAGGCGGTGAGATGATCAAGGAGGTAACGTTTGAAAAAACGACGTATAATGATCTGCCCTTTAAATTTGAGGCAGGAACACCCAATATTGCCGATGTTATTGGATTCAGCTCAGCCATTGATTATATCAATGCGCTGGATAAAAATTCTGTACAGGAGTATGAAAAGAAACTGCTCGAATATGGTGTAAATACTCTAACTGAAGTTGAAGGAATAAAATTTATTGGAACAGCAAAAGATAAAATAAGTGTTATATCATTTATTATAGAAAACGTTCACCCCTTCGATATTGGGATGATGCTGGATGCCGGCGGGGTTGCTGTCAGAACAGGGCACCACTGTACACAACCACTGATGGATTATTATGAAATCGAAGGGACTGTTCGGGCTTCTTTATCCATATATAATACTGAAGCAGAGATTGACATATTAGCTGAGAAACTGAAAGCCATAGTTAAACTAAAAAGAAAATGAGTGATCGATCGATCAATGAAATACAGGATGAGATAATTGATGAATTTGCCATTCTAGGGGATGATAAGGAAAGTACTGTATTCTACATTATGGAATTGGGCAGTAACCTGGAACCTCTTGAAGACAAATACCGGATCGATTCAAACTTAATAAAAGGCTGTCAGTCCAAAGTATGGCTCGAGGCTG
>CBDUCT010000368.1:0-4051 GCA_965365715.1 uncultured Cyclobacteriaceae bacterium
CCTGTCCTATACTATTCTGAAAAAAATAGATTGTATCTTTTCTATAAGGTTGGGCCCAGCCCGTCAGAATGGTGGGGTATGCTGAAATACTCGGATGATGATGGCAATTCCTGGTCAGAAGGAATACGATTACCTGATGGCATCCTCGGCCCCATAAAAAACAAACCGGTCAATATTGGCAAGGATAAACTATTGTGTCCCTCAAGCACAGAGTATGACGGCTGGAAAGTCCAGATGGAAATGTATCGTCCGGAAAGCGATACTTGGGATAAACCTGTTTACGTAGATCATCTTTCTTCATTTAATGTAATCCAACCTGCAATTCTGATCAATAAAAATGGTGAGATCAAAATTCTGTGCAGAAGTAAAGAAGGGTATATAATTGAATCTTTATCGAATGACGGGGGAAGTACCTGGAGTGAATTTAAGGCAACCGATCTGCCTAATCCGAATTCCGGTATAGATGCAGTAACCTTGAAAAACGGTAAACATATTCTTGTTTATAATCATACAGGAACTCCAAAGGGTAAATGGGGAGGTAACAGATATCCTTTGAATGTGGCCTTGTCTTCAGATGGGAATAAATGGCACGCAGGTCTTGTTTTGGAAAACTCGGAAGGGGAGTATTCTTATCCGGCAGTAATCCAGTCAGCAGATGGTATGATCCATATATTGTATACATGGAACCGCGTAAAGATTAAACATGTGGTTATTGATCCGGATGAAATGCCAGTAAATGATATTGAAAAATGGAATTAAAAAACACGATCTAAGGTATATGCTCAAAAGATATAAACTGGCTTTGTTGTCCATTCCCTGGATATTATTGCTGATCGTATTATTGTTATGGTCACTTGGGATCAAGTTGCCATCCTTCAACAAGGAAGTGGTAGAACTGCAGAACACAACACTTATCCTGGAAAGGATCGAAGAATTGGGGAAACTGGAGCTGGTCAAATTTAATTTTAAAGAAATCTATGATTACCAGGCCATAAGTGAAGGTAAGATCAATAGCAGTACCGCTTTAAGGACCTATGATTTCAACCCTGACCTTAAGATTGCTTTGATTGCATCTGGTGAGGCCGTAGGTTGTATCGACCTGAGAAATATGGATCTGAATAACATCGAAATTGAAAAAGATACAATTTTCTTTAAAATGCCGCCGCCGGAATTATGTTACCATAAGCTTGATCTTGAGAATTCAAGGGTTTATGATTTTGAAAGGTCCGGTTTCTGGAGCAATATTTTCCCGGATGATGATGAGGTTACCAGGGCTGTTGATAAAGCCTATCGCGAAGCTGAAGATCAGATCCGTATTAGTGCCCTCGAAAGTGGGATTCTGGAACAAACAACGGTTAACGGCGAAAAAGTACTTAGACCTATATTGGAGAAAATATCAGGGAAGGTGGTTGTCTTTACTTATAACCCTGAAAATGTTAGATTACAACAGGAATACGAATAAATCTTTTCTTACCTGAGGATGTCTCCGCTTTCTTTTCCTCACTAATCAAACCCTGCTAAAGGATGTGATCCTGGCCAGAATTCTATTGTTTTTATACGCTGGACACACCTGCTTTTTTTTGAAACATGTTAGCGCTCTCGTATCAATCTCTAACGGTATTTATCCATAAATTTTGCTGCCACCCGGACACAAGCTCGTCTTGATTTTCAGAAATTGTATGTTCCTTAATCTTGGTAAAGTATATTTATTTGTGTTGTAATGTTTGAATGACCTCATGCTTGTAGTTTCTTCCGATCGGAAGTTCTTTGCCCGGGACATCTATGTGGGTAGGTGAAAAGGCTTCGATATTCTCAATACAAATAATGTAAGATCGATGTATTCTTAAAAACAGCTCTGCAGGCAACATAGACTCCATTTCACTGATAAGCATCTTTGCAATAACGGTCCTGCCTTGACATACGATCTTAACGTAATCTTTGATACTTTCTATATAAAGTATCTCTGCGAACTTTATCTTGACATTCTTCTTGTCTGACCGCACATAAATATGGTCTGCTTGTGTCTCATTAGTCTGCGATGAGTTTCCCGGGACCAGCAAATCACTATTGCTCTGTTCATAAAATTTGTTGATAGCCTGCATAAAACGGTCAAAAGATATGGGTTTCAACAGGTAGTCAATAACGTTCAGGTCAAAGGCATCTATGGCATATTCGCGGTAAGCTGTGGTTAAAATTACTCTTGGTGGGTTTTTGAGCGACTTAAGAAAATCTAATCCGGTAATCTCCGGCATCTGTATGTCGAGAAACATAAGATCAACCCTTGTCTTGTTCAGAATGTCGAAAGCCTGAAAGGCGTCAATACAAGTTGCAACGAGTTTCAGGCTTTCAAATTTCTCAATATGCATCTGTATGGCCTCTATGGCCAGAGGTTCGTCATCGACTATGATACAACGGGTTTTCATTTCAGAGTTCCTGCAGGTATCGATAATTTTACAATAAAAGTATCAGATAAATCTTCAATTTCAAGGGAATATTCACTTTGATATAGTAATCCCAGCCGTTTTTTTACATTTTCCAGTCCAATGCCACCACGAACAGGTTTGCTCTCTGCCTTTTTTTGAGAAGATTTACTGTTCACAATACTAAATTCCAGCCGGTCACTTTCAGTCCTCATATTGATCTTTATCCATACTTTATTGGATTGATTCCCAGCTCCATGCTTAAAGCTGTTCTCTATAAATGGTAAAATGATCATAGGTGGTATCCTCTGATCAATAATATTTTCTGCTTTGAACTGTATATCAAGGCGGTCCCCATACCTGATCTTTTGAAGATATATGTAATTTTGTATCAGTTTGACCTCTTTTTTAACATCAACCATTGTTGCATTGCATTCATATAAAAGATAATCCAGCATTTCAGATAATTTGACGACAGCATCAGCGGTCAGGTCTGATTTTTTAAGGGCTAATGAGTAAATATTGTTCAGGGTATTAAACAGGAAGTGGGGGTTGATCTGTCCTTTTAACATGGCCAGTTCAGCCTCAGTTTTTTCTTTCAATAGTTGAATAGCTGAATTTTGCTGTTCATACCAGTATTTTAGCAGTTTTATCAGGATAGCAAGCAGGCTTACCGAATATAATCCTACAATAACAAAATAGAGGTCGATCAACGACCTGTCAAACATATCAGGTCCTGGACCGATAAGCGTTATGGTAGGAAGAAAGATCAGGGAAGTAATCCAGAATGAAAAGATCAGTGTGTATACACTGAATAAAATAAACCACTTAAGTTTGTTTCGGAACAGGTAACGCGGGATCAGGTAGTAGTTAAAGAAATAGGTGGTTCCTATCGTGATGGGCATCAGAAGGATCACAAATTTAAAGGTGAGAATATAAAATCCCTGTTGATGTCCGAAGAAAAAGGTATAGTATAACAGAACAACAATCCAGAATAGAATATGAGTCAGTACCCTGACCTTTGAGTTTTTTAATATCTCCGGTAATCCTTTCAATTCATTATGATTCTTTATTAAAATTATAACTATATATTGAAACAAGCAGGAAGAAGTTGGAATTATAGACCAATTACAAATAAATAGGGTGAAACAGCATTTAATGAAGGATGAACGGCATTGATAGAAATAAGTAAGGAGTATATTATTCTGCCGGTGACCGTTGTCTATTAAAAATTTTTTTTTGAAATCCCTGGACTAGTTTTAACCATGTTTTTAATGGTTTAACTAAATTTAAATTAAAATGATACTCTTATTCTTGGATAATGTCGTCATTCATAGCCTGGGACCCTACAAAATTCCTCTCGCGATTGTGTTTTTGATTGTGCTGGTTATGATCATATACGCTACGTATTTAAAGATCCGGAAAACAACACCCGATCATCAGCCATTCCGTAAAAATTTGAATACCCTTCTCGTATTAGGAAGCTTTAATCTTGCCCTGGGAATGATCGGCCAGATAACCGGCATATGGGATTCAATTGCTGCTATTAAGGCAGCTGGTGACATTAATCTGGATATCGTTCTTACCGGGATTAAGATATCCTTCGGGACCACGATCTTCGGGTTGGCCAC
>CBDUCT010000369.1:0-4046 GCA_965365715.1 uncultured Cyclobacteriaceae bacterium
GATCTCAGCAGTGGTTTCCAGGTGCTCTGTTTCTTCCACCTGGACTGTCAGGCGGTCGATCTGGTGATAATTAACCGCCTTCTTATCCTCTTCGTCATCTTCACCCCCTCCTCCAATGATGATCATTCTGCCACGACTGAATCCGGATCCGCCGGTAAGCATGGAGCCGGTAACGAGGTCCCTGTTCTCATAGCGGATCAGGATGGATTGAATGGGTGTATATACATCCATGTTAAAATTGCGTATTCCCAGGTTTTCCATGCTTTTTTCCGAAATGTACCGCTCTTCAAGGACGCCAACTACTTCGAGCCACTGGCTCCCGCATTTAATGGTCTTTCCAATAGGATCTTCTGTCGGAAAAAATTTAGTTTGAACAGCTTTCCCAATTATACACACTGGTGATCCCAGGAGGATCTGCTCAGGGGTGAACATTTTTCCTTCCGCCAGATTAAAAGTAGTAAGTTTAAAATAGGTAGGCGTTACCCCGACCAGTTTGGTTGATCTTCTGATCCCTCTTTTGATTATATATGTATCAAGTATAATTTCCGGACTGTTTTCCTGGATGGTAGGAATAATATCAATAATTGCCTGAGCGTCCCTAATGGTTAATCCCGGTGAAAATTTCTTTTTCTCTTTTTCGGAATCATCTGCTGATTCATTAAGGTTCTCTTCCTCCTGTTCTACAATAGGTTCAATTACGATATTATTGACACCTACAAGCTTGATCTGTTCAAGAATTTCCTGCTGCGCCCCATTGCCAATGGCCAGCATGGCGATGACGGCACCTACCCCGAATATTATACCCAGGGCAGTTAATATAGAGCGCAGTTTATTCGATATTACTGCGTCAAATGCCACATAAAAATTGGCGGATAATCTTTCCCACATAAGATTAGTTATTATAAAAATTAGCTATCCTGACTTGTACTTTCCTTTGATTTCTCTTCTGGAGATCCTTTCAATTCTTCAGATGTGTCACCACTTTTTGTATTTTCCTGATTTCCGTCCACCTTTTCAGCTCCTGCTGATCCTCCTGTAGTTTTATTGCTGTCCTGATTCTGCTGACCTCCCTGGCGCATTCTTCGCATTCCGCCTTCACCTCCGTCAGCCGGAACGGTTATTTTTCTGCCATCAGGCAAGGTGATTACCCGCTCTTTGGGTTTTTCTTCAACTTCAGGCTCTTCTTCAATGTTCCTTTTGCCATCCAGCTCTGGCAGCAGAGTGATTGGTTCGTCTTCCATTCCATCAGGTACAGAAAGATATACCCTGTCTCCGGGCTCAAGGCCCATGTTGACAACGGCTTCATTATTATTCGTACCACCAACCTGAATCTCCTGTTTGGTTTTCTTAATGCCTTTTCTTACAAAAACAAAGGAGATTGAGTCATCTTTGCTGTGCAGGCATTCAAGAGGGACGTACAGAGCCGAATCCAGAACGCTGGTAATAATCCTGTTACTGGTAGTCATGGAAGGTTTGAGCATATCGTCTGATCCCTGGATCTCTATGATAGCTTCAAAGACTTTGGCGTCTGAATTAGGCCTTTGTTCCCCGACATTGGCCACATTAGTAACTATTCCTTTAAGTTTCTTTTCCGGAAAAGCATCCAGGCCTATTTCCACCTGCTGACCGGATTTGATCTTCCGGACATCAACCTCGTTGATATATGTTTTGGAGACCATGGTGGTAAGGTCTGGCAAGGTAGCAACGGTTGGATCCCATGAATTGATCTGAGAGCCCGCTTTGATTGCTTTTCCGTCCCATCCCTTTGCATAAATCACCATACCATCTTCAGGGGCAAATACGGTAAATGAATTGGCCAGTTCCATCATGCTGTTCAGTTCTCTCTGGCTTTTCCTCAACTCTGCAGCGACATCTGCCATTTTTGCCTTATTCTGTTCATACTTAATGATATAATTATCTTTCGCCTGCTGAAAATTCCGCTTGGCTTTCTCCCAATTGATCTCATTCTGCTTAACCGTAGCGGGAGGTTCATACGCTGATTGTTCCAGAACAAGCTCAGCTTCCTCCACAGCGTATTCCAGATTGATGAGTTCATCTCTAGCCTGCCGCATCTGGAGTGCCGTATCCAATTGTGTCTGAATATATTGGGACTGTGCCTGTTCCAACTCGATCTGCTGGTCCTGAAGTTTGGTGTTAAACTCCGACCGGTCAAGATTCGCGATCCATTCTCCTTTTTTTACTACAGTTCCTTCTGGTATTATGTCATTTATAGTGACATTATAGATCCTGAATTCCCGCAATCGTGTAGGCCCCTGTATTTTTACAGAGTTTTTTGCTTCAAGTTCTCCGGTTGTTGTGATATCAACTATGAATTTCCCTGTTTTTACAGGCAAAATGACTTCGTTAACCTCTGATTTTCCTGTTCCCTTGAAGGTAAAAAACAGAACCACGACCACCACCACGGCACCGATAATAATCAATGAATACTTTTTCATATCTAAAACAGTTTAAAAGCAAGTTTCTAAATCCTAATAATAAATAAATTTTCCAGGTATTAAGATACATCCCAAATTTGAAGAAAATCTATTTTTAAATGTTAAGGCATTAATTAATTAAACTAAATTACGACTCTTATCGAAAATATTGAATGAAAATTATTTATTAGGTATAATTTTGAGATGCCCGGTAAAAACTGGCAACATTGTTTGGTATAAATTTAGAAGGAAAGCCAGGGTATTTGGTATTAAAGTACCAGGAATTTTAAAAGATCTAAATGAAATATATTATCAGCTGGGTCATAAAAAATATACCAAGGACGGTATTGCAGCGATTCAGTCATTTTTTTCTCAGGATTATCCAGGTTTTCTATCTGGGTAAAAATGTTGAATGCCCGGTGTGTGGAAGGGAATATCGAAAGATGTTACCCTATGGAAGAAATCCGGCCAGGGAGAATGCCCTATGTCCTAATTGTCTTTCTCTGGAGAGACATCGATTGATCTGGCTGTATCTAAAAGAAAAAACAGGCTTCTTCAGGGATGATATTAAGTTTCTTCATATTGCCCCCGAGCTTTGTTATATCCATCGGTTTGAAAGTCTGCCAAATCTCGATTATATAAGTGCAGATATTGAATCACCCCTGGCAAAAGTAAAAATGGATATTCATAAGATCCCATTTGAAGATAATACTTTTGATGCTGCCATGTGCAATCATGTATTGGAGCATGTGGAGGATGATATTCTGGCTATGAAAGAGATTTGCCGGGTATTGAGGCCTGGTGGCTGGGCCATCCTACAGGTTCCATTCATGGGTAAGAATTTAAAAAAAACCTTTGAAGATCCTTCAGTTTCTTCACAACGAGAGCGTGAGAAAGTATTTGGGCAGCGCGATCATGTGAGAATATATGGTCAGGACTATGCTGAAAGACTAAGATCGGCAGGATTTGAAGTTACAGAAGACAGGTTTGTTATGGAATTATCGGGAAAGATGGTAAAAAGATATGCCCTTCCTTCTGATGAGATCATCTATTTCTGTAAAAAACCGGCCTTAGGTTATCCCTCAGTTGAGCGTAAAGCCTGAGGAGGAAGTTTGATTTCTCAGATCTCAGAAAGCCGGCCAAATAAGCAGCTATTTCCGGGGTTCTTAAATAGCCAAAGGATTTGTGTGGATTCCTGTGATTGTTTACGCTGTAATTATTGTCAACAACTATGTTCTCCACGTGAATTCCCAGACTATTTTCTGCGAATATATCAGTCAGGTCATAGATCAGGGCTATTTTATCTTCCAAATCCGAATAATTGATCCATCGGTTATAAACATTAGGAGGGGTATGCAGCTTAACCGGGAACAAGTGATTTGAATTATTTTCCACGGCGATCTTTGCTCGAATTACCGGCAGTCCGAGTGGTGATCCCATGGTAAGGAAAGTATGAATGTTTACTTCCGGAATTGTAAAGGTCAGCACATCATAGGCAATTATTGAACCCATCGAATGACCGATGATGAGGATCTCATCATCTTTATATTTCTTTATAACATTGGCGGTTCTTTCCCGGATAACGTCTTTGGCCCTGCAAGTTGCATCTTC
>CBDUCT010000370.1:0-3971 GCA_965365715.1 uncultured Cyclobacteriaceae bacterium
CCAATATGGATTCATCCGGATTCCCCGGCACTATATCATATTGCATTCCTCCGGATCCTGCTCCTGCCGCAACAGGAGCTTTCATGATCCCCAGGCTGTGTTCATTGGGGGCAAAAACTGTAAGATCAAGTCCGGAGTTTTTACCGGGCCCACCAGGCCTGTGACAATGACCACAATTAATTTCCAGATATGATCTGGCCCTTTCTTCCAGGCTGAAAGCTTTCTCATTATCCCAAACTGCCGCTTTGGGCCATTTGTCCTGGTCTTCATAATCTTGCAGCCAACCAAGTTCAATCATCTTTTTCAACTGGTTTTGATAACCTTCCGGATAATTATTATCCCTGTTCAATTGTCGAACAGTTGGCCCGATAGGATCCATCTTTCCATTTAATTCATGACAACTTTTACACTGCAACATGGTAGGCACACGATATTCAAAAGGCTGTAACATTCCGGCATGTTGAACCGGGACTGTCCCCCCAGTAATTTCCAGGAAAGCTTCCGTCTGCTCTTCATTCCAGATGTACGGTAAAGCGATCCATTGATCCTTTTCTTTTATCAGTAAGCGTGTTTCTATGATCTTTCTGTTTTCTGCCTCCAGGTGCTGATTCGAATAAAAGAAATTTTTCACCAATATCGTGCTATCCGGAAATTCAAGAACTGCCTTGGCATTATATCTCGATGAACTACCTTCCGGGATAAATATATACCTTTCCTTTTCTGCATAATCAGTAAATAAGGGAGTATTCAGATCATAAAGCATCATTTTCCGTGCAGGTTTCAGCTCATTTAATGGCTGTTGGAACAACCCATACTCGGATAGTTTCAATTTTCCAACCTTACTGTAGGCCACGTTCTCACCTATATCAAGCATACTATTCTCTATGACCAGTGATGGCTGTCTTTTTTCCCTGTCGGGGGAAACACACGATGTATTACCACATGTGAGAAAAATAACTATAACGATAAATGGAAATAATCTAATCACAGGATAAAGCTTCAGGATCAGCAGTCAGGCCCTTAAAATCATTGGCTGCGTCAAGAATAACACGTTTTACGTCATCACTCTCCTCAACACATATCCGATAGGCAGGATTCTTGCGTCCATCTGAAAGCAGATAACCTTCAGGCTTGATCCCATCCCAGGCAATCTGTGGTGGTTTTAATCCAAACTTCCAAAGAAATATCTTTCCGAATGGATTCCTCAAATCAGGAATCAAATACCGGCTTGAAAAGTGATTTTCGTAAATGAGGATATCTCCCGGATAAGGATCATAGTTGAGGTCCTGTTTGTATTTTCTATCGACACCCTGACTGGATCTACCGCTATCCCCTGAGGAAGGATCTTCGGGCCTTTCTGAAATGATATCAACAAGTTCGTAGCTGATTATTCCAATCCCAATTGTTTTATTGTCCTTGATCTGATTATCATGGACATCGACTTTACGTGTAGCAAGGATCAGCATACCAGTACCGGGGGGCACAATACCTACAATATTCCCGGGGGGAGCAAAATTCCTTAAATTGTTTTTATAAACTTCGTTTGAGTATACTTCTATATTTTCCCCTGTCATAGTCAATCCCGGAAGGTCAAAAACAAGGATGCCGCCTGTATTCTCAAATGCCCTGTTACCATATATCTTTACATTGACCGAATTTTCACTTTCAATACCTGCTACATTCCAATAGGCCAGATTTTTTCTGATTATCACATCGTGAGATTGGCCTACATATACCCCCGCATCACTCGCTCCAAGAACTTCACATTCTTCTACCAGAACATTCCTGCAAAGGACAGGATATAATCCATAGGCCCCATTTTTCTCATTCACAATTCCAGTCCATGCTGATTTAATCTTACGAAAAGTGATTCCATCCGTATCGGTAACCTTGATATTATCACCCGCCGCATCCTCAATGCTAAAATCTTCCAGGGTAATATTTTTACAATTTGCGATCCGTATCCCTTCAGCCCCATCTTTCTGGTTCTTAAAGGACAAAACAGTCTTGTATATTCCTCTTCCTCTTATGGTTACATTCTCCTTACCTTCAAGTATTAGGCTTTTACTGAATATGTAATCCCCAGCGTCAAGCTGAATGACAGAATTGTCTTCCGCAAGTATGAATTTTGTCTGAAGTTCTTTTTCAATATTTTGAAAATCCCTTGGTGGATCATAGTTTTTAACCGAATCACAAGAGATTAATATAAAAACGAAAAAAAGTAATGCGGGTAAATGTTTCATTCTTTATTATCAAGCAATAGCGAAGATATATTAAGTAGAATAAAATTAATAATTTGTGTGGCTTAAAGTCAAATAGAATGCAATTATCCCATTCGATTTAATATTTCAAGACAAGCCCTGCCATTATGATAAGGGCATTTCCAAATACCAGCCTTGTCTTCTTCCGTATAAGGTTTGCCAGACTTATCCACTCTGAAATACCATTCGCCACCAGTTCTATCTATTGTCTTATCCTTTATAAACTCCCAGGTAAGCAAGGCCTGGTCCAGGTATTTGGGATCCTCACTATCCTGGTATGCATTTACAAGACCAACCATTGCTTCAGCCTGAGGCCACCAGTGTTTATCAGTATCTATAGATCCATCAGGCTTCTGCTCGTTAAAAAGGCCCCCATCCTGATCAAAACCCTGAGCGTAAACAGCATGGACCATTTTGACAGCGATTGACTGCGATTCAGAAATGATGTTTTCGTCCCCCAAAACTTCTGCAGCTTCCTGTATCAGCCAGCTTCCCTCGATATCGTGGCCAAAGGAGATCTCATTATCCCGGGGCGTCCATTCGTCATTAAAAAATAATTTAAAATGCCAGGTTTGCTGGTCAATGATCTTAGTGATGAATACTTCGATCAGGTTATTCAATTGTGATCTGAGTTTTTCATCTTCCCAGATCCTGTAAAGATTGGTATAAGCCTCAAGTATATGCAGATGAGTATTCATGGTCTTCTTCTCATTGGCATCTTTTTCACTCAACCTGAGATCTTCCAGAATCACCCAGTCCTTATCAAATGCCTCGAAATATCCATTCAGATCTGGGTCAAAACTATGCATCTCGATGGAATAAAATAACATTTTCGCATGCTCAAGGGCCTGTTTATTTTTCGTGGCCATATAATATTCACTCAGACCATAAATCATAAAACCCAGGGCATAGATCTGGTTTTTGGTTTCCAGAGGACTTCCTTTATGATCCAATAACCAGTAAACCCCTTTATTTTCAAAATTGATAAAATGCTTAATACAATATCTATAGGCTCGATCGGCCATTTCAAGGTATTCCTTTTCCCCATAGCGATTATATGCTGCTGAAAAAGTCCACAAAATTCGGGCATTTAACACACTTCCCTTGGGAGCGGATTGACGAATTTGATCATTCCCATCAATCTGACCGTAAAAACCTCCATGCTCCTTATCAACCATCCGTTTCATCCAATAGGGTAGAATTGCCCTTCGCAGCTCGTCATCTAATTCCCTTATGAATATTTCTATCTTTGAATCCATCCTGGATTTTATTTATACATATCTAAAGGCAGCTCATCTAAAAACAACATGTAAGGATCTTCCTTGAATTTTCTGAAATCATCAGCACTCGGGTGACCTTCATAGGGTGCATAATGATGATCAGGCCAGGCATTTCTCCACATCATACAATAAGATATCTTGCGTGCAGTTGTATCAGATGTTAGGCCCTCCAAAAGTACAGTTGTCCACCAATCATCCACCGGAATGGTTTCAAATCCGGATTCTGACAAAGCTGCGATTTTACCTCTTTCCTCTGCCAGCCTCACAATAGTCGTCAGCTGACGTATCAATTCAGGCTTATCATCCAGTGTTTTTATGGAGTGATAGTCATCATAGGCAATAACATCAACAAATTCGTCTCCCGGGTAAAATTCCAGGTAGTCTTCTTCGGATTTGAAGCGGTCTGTTGAGTAGGCATATAAAAGATGAT
>CBDUCT010000371.1:0-3944 GCA_965365715.1 uncultured Cyclobacteriaceae bacterium
CATATAACCGCCTGGATTGCCCTGGAGGTCAAGTATGAGTTTCTTCATCCCGGCTTCAGTGAGTTCAGTCATTTTCACCCTGAATTCCTCATAAGTGGTGGAGGCAAAGCGTATTACCTTTATATACCCAATTTCATCATTGATCATGTAGCCGGCATCTATAGAATACTGGGGTATCTTATCCCGGATGATGGTAAAATCCAGGAGATCATTTTCATTCCTTCGCTTTATGCTTACGATTACTTCAGTGCCTTTTGGTCCCCGCAATGCATTCACCACGTCACGAATGGTTATACCTATACCAGCGACCGTCTCGCCATCAACTTTAACTATTTTATCACCGGAACGAAGGCCGACGGCCTCTGATGGCCCGCCAATCAATGGGGCAACAACCAATATTGTATCTTTAATTATATTGAATTCGATCCCAATACCTTCGAACTCTCCCCTAAGGTCTGCATTAGTTATCTCAACATCTCTTTTTGGAATATAAACAGAATGAGGGTCCAGTTTGTCCAGCATGTCTAGTATGGCATTATTCACGAGATCTTCAGAATCTACCTCATCAACATATGAATTTTCAATATTGGCGATGATTTCCCTGAATTTTGTAACAGAATTGACTATGATCTTGTTGGAGGAACTTTGATTGATCAGGTATGCACCGATAAGTATCCCTATTGCCAGCCCAACGGCTATCAATAAAGGTGCACGTATATCAAATTTTTTATTACCCATATTCTACTTCAGTCCTTTTTTAATTAGACGATTCCAAAAGTAAATATATTTATTCAAATGGTTTTCAATTACTTTGTTTAAATTACCTTCTGATTATCTCAAAGTTATAAACTACTTAACACGCCTTAGTGTTCTAAAAATATTATGAGCGGTTAGAATTATAAACAGAATAAGATTTGGGTAGAATAATAGGTATAGATCTGGGACTCAAAAGAACTGGTCTGGCTGTCACTGATCCGGATCAGATGATCGCCACACCATTGGATGCCCTTGAAACTGTCCATCTGATGGAATATTTAAAAAAATATTGTTCGAAGGAAAATGTGGATGGATTCGCATTGGGTGACCCGGTGAAACCGGATGGAAGTCCCACACATAGTACTAAAGCTGTGAAACAAATGGCGGTAAGATTAAAAGAAATATTTCCGGATAAAGAAGTATTTCTTATTGATGAGCGGTACACCTCCTCCTTAGCTATGGATGCAATGGTGAAAGGTGGAACATCCAAAAAGTATAGAAGGGATAAAGGGAATATAGATAAAATAAGTGCAACGATCATTCTGCAATCTTACCTTGAACGAAAATCCTACAGGTAATGAAATAGTCAATCCAATTTGGTAATTTTGCACGATCGCAAAATTTTGTTCTAATTATGGTTTATTCAATAGTAGCTTACGGTGATCCTGTCTTGAGGGCACCAACGAAGGAAATAGAGAAAGATGGCGCCATTGATGTGAAACAGCTTTCAGAGGAAATGTTCGAAACCATGCACAATGCCTCAGGAGTAGGTCTGGCCGCTCCCCAGATCGGAAAAAGTCTACGCATGTTTATCGTAGATACTACTCCTATGGAAGATGAAAAATACCCGGATTTTAAGAAGACATTTATCAATCCTGAGATCCTCGAGGAATCAGGGGAAGAATGGGATTTTGAGGAGGGTTGCTTAAGTATACCGGGTATAAGGGAGGATGTTTCCCGCTATGAGAAGCTGACCATCCGCTATTTCGATGAGAATTGGAACGAACATATTGAATCCTATGAAGGTATTGCGGCAAGGATTATCCAGCATGAGTATGATCATCTTGAGGGTGTATTGTTCACTGATTACCTCAATGGTTTTAAAAAGCGGCTTCTCAAGGGTAAATTAAGCAGCATAAGCAGGGGAGATGTAAAGGTGGATTACAGTATGCGTTTCCCGAAAAAGAAAAAATAAAGCTGCTACATGCAGGACCTTAGCATAACCCTGATCCAATCTGATATTCACTGGCATAAAATCGATGCCAATCTGGCTGCATTTGAGGAAAAGATCTGGAGCACTGAGAAATCAGATATTATCCTTTTACCTGAAATGTTCAATACCGGTTTTTCTATGGATTCAAGATCAATGGCCGAACCGATGAATGGAAAAACCTTTAAATGGTTAAGGAATATGGCCTCACTGTCCGGGGCTCACGTGATCGGCAGTTACGTGGTTTATGAAAATCCAAATTATTATAACAGGTTGATCTGTATGGAACCTGGGGGGCATTTTTCTTATTATGACAAGCGACATCTGTTCAGAATGACAGGTGAGGATAAGGTTTTTTCGGCAGGTAATAAAATAAATATTCATGAGATCAAGGGCTGGAAAATAAATACACTGATCTGCTATGATCTGAGGTTTC
This sequence comes from uncultured Cyclobacteriaceae bacterium, assembly GCA_965365715.1. GTDB lineage: Bacteria > Bacteroidota > Bacteroidia > Cytophagales > Cyclobacteriaceae > JAGTVG01. The sequence goes on from CBDUCT010000371.1 coordinate 2,403, forward strand.
CTGTTTGGTCAAGGAACAGTTACGATCCGGATACGGATTCCTTTTTATATGATGCGATCATTTATGTAGCCAACTGGCCAGCTGCAAGGATATCTGCCTGGGATATTTTGCTCAAAGCCAGGGCGGTGGAAAATATTTCCTATTCGGTGGGTCTTAACCGTATCGGAAAAGACGGGGTTGGTATAGACTACAATGGACATTCCAATGTAGCAGGTCCTAAAGGTAATTTTCTTGTGGAGCTCAGGGAGGATGAATTTATTGAGCGATTCGTTTTATCTTCCAAAGAATTATTACATATCAGAAATAAATTTCCTTCACATCTGGATTTTGATTCCTATCAAATTAAAGTGTAAATTGTAATAATGAATATTGAAAGAGGCAATACTGTGGGCATTAAACAGGCATTTAACGACATGCTTGATGATTATAAGATTGACTCGAAATACAAAGCCACCATAATCAGAAAGTTATGGTTGTCAATAATGGGGAATACAATAGCCTCCAGAACGGGTAAAATCACCCTCTATAATAAAAAACTCAAAGTAAAGATTGAATCAGCCCCATTGAAAAATGAGCTTAACCTGTCAAAATCAAAAGTCCTCGAGATTCTGGAAAAGGAACTTGGAAAAGGAGTAATTGAGGATATCGTGTTTACTTGATATAGTTCTTCCTTCTCAGGATCGTTTCCATAAACTTTCTCTCATTTTCTGTATTGAATATCCTGAAAGGCAGGTATATAAACTGTGCTTTCGACAGAATGAGAAGATAGAAATCCTTGCCTATAAAGGCTTTTTTTATGTTTTCCCATTTCATAGGCATGCCCTGCTTTGGATTGAGTTTGATCAGGATCTGCTGACTGGTTATCTCATAACTCAGTCTTTCAAAAAGTATTTTATTCTGTTCCAGCTGGGGAACACCTGCAAACTGAATGAGCCAGAACAATCCGTATAATACAAAGGCAATCAGGGATCCTATCCACCACCAGTTGGATGGGATTATAAAGGTCATGGCTGCAATAGCCAGGGCAATCAAGATCACCCACCACTGTGATCGTAAGATATTCAACATCCCCAGCTTTATATACTTGCGGGTGCCAAGTTGATATTTTTTTGTTTTAACAATCATTATGATCTATATCTTGGTTAATAAACTTAAATCTAAACTTTTTATCGAATGCGTAAGCGCTCCTACCGAAATAAAATCGACACCACATTCAGCAATTTCCCTGATTGTGTTTTCATTGACATTCCCGGAGGCTTCAGTGATGATCTTTCCATCAATCATCTCAACTGCTTTTTTCATGTCAGTCACACTCATATTATCCAGCATAATAATTTCAACCTGACCTGTATGAATCGCTTCCTCTACCTCTTTAAGATTTCGTGTTTCAACTTCTATCTTCAGCTGTTTCCCTGTTGTTATCAGATATTGCGCTGCCTTTCCCACGGCGCTTTTTATCCCGCCGGCCAGGTCGACATGATTGTCTTTTAACATGATCATATCGTAGAGGCCAATTCGATGATTAGTCCCACCACCGATCAA
>CBDUCT010000372.1:0-3927 GCA_965365715.1 uncultured Cyclobacteriaceae bacterium
CGAGGAAGATTTCAAATTGGGGGGAAGCAGCTTTGCACAGTTATTGAACAAAATAGGACCTGATGTTCCGGGTGATATCGATGCTGATTATTTTAAAAAGGTCTTTAATTCGATTCAGGAACTGGTAAATCTTCAACAAATTCTCGCAGGGCACGATGTGTCAGCTGGAGGGTTGATCACAACACTTCTTGAGCTGGTTTTTCCATGCAACAATATGGCCTTTGAAATAGATTTGTCGAACTTCAGTGAAGAGGATACCATTAAAATATTGTTTAGTGAGAAACCCGGATTAGTCATTCAGGTTCAGGATAACAAACAAGTAGAAGATGTTTTTAAAAATTCTGGTGTGAAATATTTACGGCTTGGAAAAATTGTATCAGGTAGCCAGGCTATTATTCAGCATGAAAGTAAGAAGCATCAACTTGATGTAGTCAAATTAAGAGATCTCTGGTTTAAAACATCCTTTTTACTTGATCAGCAACAAACTGTTCCAAAATTAGCTGCAGAACGTTTTTCAAATTATAAAAAACATGAACTTAAATTCAAATTTCCTGATAATTTCAATGGAAAACTGGCCTCTCTGGGGCTGGATATAAACCGGAGTAAAAAGACTGGAATTAAAGCCGCCATTATTCGCGAAAAAGGTGTTAACGGTGACCGGGAAATGGCCTATTCTATGCATCTGGCAGGCTTCGATGTAAAAGACGTTCATATGACTGATCTGATCAGCGGAAGAGAGACACTTGATGAAGTTAATTTCATAGTATTTGTTGGAGGTTTCAGTAATTCAGATGTACTGGGCTCCGCTAAAGGTTGGGCCGGGGCTTTCTTATACAATCAAAAGGCAAAGGCCGCATTAGATAAGTTCTATGATCGACCGGATACCCTTAGTTTGGGGGTCTGCAATGGTTGCCAGTTAATGGTAGAATTAGGACTTATCTATCCGGATCTAGACAATAAGCCACAAATGCTTCATAATAAATCCGGCAAATTTGAATCATCATTCCTGATGATAGATGTCTTGCCAAATAACTCAGTCATGTTAAAATCAATTGCAGGAAGCTCCCTAGGCATATGGGTAGCCCACGGAGAAGGCAGATTTCATCTTGAATTACCCGAGGAGAATTATAATATCCCCGCAAAATATTCTTACAGTTCATATCCGGCAAATCCTAATGGCTCTGATTATGATGCTGCCTGCATTACTTCAGACAATGGACGCCATCTGGCAATAATGCCTCACCTTGAAAGAGCCATCTTCCCATGGCAATGGGGGTATTATCCACATGAAAGAAATTCGGATGAAATATCCCCATGGTTGGAAGCTTTTGCGAATGCAAAACAATGGATTATAGATTATACAAAGGATGGAACGAGTTAATTATAATTCAGGAAGTCCCTGGGAAAATAAAGTCGGTTATTCTCGCGCAGTCAAAATGAATAACATCATTGAAGTTGCCGGAACTACCGCAACCAAGGATGGCAATATCGTGGGAAGAGGTGACCCATACGTACAGACTGATTTTATTCTTTCAAAAATTTCCGGTATCCTGCAGGAACTGGGATCTGGCATGAGCGATGTTGTTCGAACACGGATCTATGTTATGGATATAGATCAGTGGGAGGAAATAGGAAAAGCTCACCAGAAATACTTTCAGGATATAAAACCCGCCGCTACCATGGTAGAAGTTAATTCCTTGATTGATCCTGACTTATTGGTTGAAATAGAGGTTACAGCGTTGACTAGTTAGTGTCCTTCAAGTGTCATCTCATCCCTCGCCAAATTAAAAAACTAATGTTGTTGATTTGATCAAACCAAGAACTGACTGAAAAAGGGCCACTTGAGCCAACAAGAATAGAATCCTTAAATGCATATGCTGAACAATGTTTAGTAAATGTCCGGAGTTTTATTTTTGTCGGAACCTATGATAAAATGTTTATTTTTATACGTTCAAAACTTAATATCCCGATAATTATTTTGAAACGATCATGATAAACCTAAGATATCCTTTAATACTGGCAAGCAACTCACCCAGAAGGCAGCAATTATTAAGGGAGGCAGGATTTGAATTTACAATTCGAACCTTATCCGTAAATGAGGATTTTCCTGAAAGCATGAAGGTCGTGGAAGTTCCTGCCTATTTGGCCAGGAAGAAAGCAGAAGGATTACTGTATTTATCGATGGAAAATATTATCCTGTCCGCAGATACTATCGTGGTTTGTAATGACAGAATACTCGGGAAGCCTGAATCCCCTCAGGAAGCTTTTGAAATGCTGACCCTTCTCTCGGGAAAATCGCACCGGGTATACACTGGGGTATGCATAGCATATAAAAACCAATGTAAAACCATAGTGGAAGAAACAGAAGTTAAATTTAAAGATCTTAATTCAATCGAGATTGATTACTATATAAAACATTTTGCACCAATGGATAAAGCCGGGGCCTATGGGATTCAGGAATGGATAGGACTTATAGGAATAACGGGAATTACCGGATCTTATCTGAATGTTGTCGGATTACCAGTTGCACAAGTATATAATACGATGCAGGAATTGAATTTAATAACCGGTTAGCTATTGAATGGATCAAAAATAATATTCAATCCATTAATGTGTTCAAGTAACAGTCCATTAATTTACGAGTACTTTCCTTTTCATTAAAATGTTGATTTGCATATTCGAATCCAGAATTGATCATATCCTTTCTGAGATCTGAATCATCTGATACTTTTATAATTGCATCGGCAAGTGCCTCAGGATCATGTGGATCAATATAAATTGTATCCGGCCCACCAGCTTCGGGCAGAGAAGATACATTTGAGGTAATCACAGGAGTTTTACTTAATAGTGCCTCAACGACCGGCAAACCGAACCCTTCATAAATTGAAGGATATAATAATGCCTGTGATCTCTGATATAAGATCCTAAGTTCGCGATTATCATCAAGGTCATAAATCCACTGAACAGTATTTTCAAGTCCCTTCTCCTTTATCATTCCTAATATTTCTTTTCCATATTTCTCTCCTCTGCCGATTAGAACTAAAGGGAGCCTTCTTACGGGAGGCAATTGCTGGTAAGCATCAAATATTAATTTCAAATTCTTACGTCGTTCAATATTCCCGACATAAATAAAATATTCCTGTGGGATTCCGTATCGGGAGAGTACATCATCAGTATTATCAGTCTCCAAAGGTTCGTAATATATTGAATTACATGGTTGATAGAAAACTTCAATTCTTTCAGGTTCAATTTGGTAAAAGTTTATGATGTCTGACTTGGTGTTATTACTGATGGCAATTATTTTATCAGACTGAGTACAACTATACCTAAGCTTCTGATCGTAAATCTTTCTATCTAAGAAATTATATAGGTTAGGATATATCTTAAATATCAAATCATGGATAGTGACAATACTTTTAATTTTTGATCTTTTCAATCCTGCAGGAATTTCATGACTTAATCCATGGTAAAGGTCAATTTTGTCTTTTTTTAATTGATTTACAATAGAATAAGATCTCCAATATGATTTAAACAGTGAGTTGCTCGTTTTAGGGTAAAAAGGCTGTTTTTCCAGAAAGAAAGCAGTTTCCGGCGTTCTGCTCAGGTTAGGGGAATATAAGTAATACTCATGATCCGTAAAATATTTCCCAAGGTTTCGAAGAAGCGTTCGGCTATAATTACCCAGGCCGGTGAAATTATTGAAAAGTCTTTTAGAATCAAATCCTATTCTCATCTTTCAAATATTACTCAAAAATGAATCATTTCCCATTTTGATAATAAAAAACATGAGAATTAAAGTACAATTTAAATGCTTATTTTAAATATGCATTAATTTCAATTGTGGTTTAACCCGGATTGGATATCACAAAATATGGAGATTTAATGATGATATAATATGGTACTATCAGAATTAAATTTAAATATATC
>CBDUCT010000373.1:0-3927 GCA_965365715.1 uncultured Cyclobacteriaceae bacterium
CCATCACCAACTGGGCCGCTCACCAACATACACCGCTTGAGCCGGACGTATTCAGACAAGCCTCAAGAATAACCATTGCAAGTCCTTCATGGAAAAATGACCTGGAGCAAATCGGGGCTGAAAATGTTGAAGTACTTTATTGGGGATATGATGAGGAAGATTTTTCTGATCTGCATGCCATTGAAAATCCCTATTTCTCTATTACCCATATCGGATTATTGGGATTCGACAGGAATCCTGAAATCCTTTTTAAGGTTTTAGGTGAGCTGAAAGAAGCAAACGATGAATTCGGTAAAGATCTGAAAATAATGCTGGCCGGGCAGATCGATTACAGTGTAAAAAGGACAATATCAGAATACAACCTGGACCCTAATGTTGAATATCACGGGATAGTAGATAGAATTTCTGCATTAAGGATTGCCAAAGGCTCTTCATTATTACTTTTGCTCTTAAATAAGGCAAAGAATGCTAAGGGCAGATTGCCTGGCAAATTGTATGAATATATGCGGTTACGACGGCCTGTGTTAATTTTAGGATTGAAAAACAGTGATGCAGAACAAATAATACGTGAGACAGTCTCCGGTGAAAGTTTCGAATATGATGATGCCGGTAAAATCCGGGATTATATATTGGATTCTTATAAAAAATTTAAAAACAACCAGCTTAGTCAGACGACGGGAGATATAAGCTTTTACAGTGTGGAGAACCAAACCAGGAGATTGGCTGAATACTTAAGTGAGATAAGTAGTAAAAATGATTAAAGGTAAACGGATTTTATGCTATCTGGATAATGACAGAGGCAGGGATGCAGAAATGATGCTTCCATTGGTGTATTTTATTGAAAATGTATTGGAATGCACAGTTGAGTTCGCTTTTGTATGGGATGTACATGCCATTTACAGAAAAAAACCAGACCTTGTTCTACTTCCCAATGCCATCGGTTCACCGCTTAATTATCAGATTTCCAAATATGCATACAATCAAAATTTAAGGGTTTTTGCCTTAATATCGGAAGGAAATTTCAGGACCGATGGAACCTTTAAATATTGGGGATATAACAAAGACAAAGTATTTTACGAAGATTTCATTTGCCTCTGGTCGAAAAGAACCTATGACTTCCTGTCAGAAAAAGAGCCTGATCATGTTGATAAAATGGTGGTTACCGGAGGTGTCGGATTTGACAGGTATAAAATATATTCCTTTAAATCAAAAGAAGAATTCCTGCAGGAGCGTGGATTATCTGAATTTAGAAAGATAATTGGATATGCAGGCTGGGCATTCGGAAAAGTATTCAATAAACAGGGACTTGCTGAAATCGCTTTTCTGCGCAAAAATGATCCAAATAGAGTAGAATGGATGAAAAAGCAGATGTACCTGGTAGAGGATATTCTGAGGAACTGCGTGGAAGCTAACCCTGATACTTTATTCATCTTTAAAAGGCATCCGAATGAAGCCAATCCTTCCATCGTTGGGGAAGGTATGAATGAGATGCTGAGATTAAAGGATTATCCAAATGTGCTCTATGTAAAGGAAGAGGTAAATATTCATGACCTTATTAACATCTCTGATATCTGGATGGCCTTTGAAAGTACCACCGCTCTAGAATCATGGGTTATGAGAGAAACCCATCCGACAATATTGATCAATCCTGATCCGGAATTTAAAAGAGACAAGTTACATGTAGGATCGGTCATTGCGAAAGGATATCCTGAATTACAAAAAATGATCGATGAGTATTATGCTACAGGTACCATAAAAGAATTCTTTAAGACAGAGTTAATAGAAAACAGAAGTAAATTGATAAAAGACACTATTGGTTTTGGAGATGGGTTTAACCACATCCGGACTGGCCTGTACCTGAGCAAAAGTCTCGAAAAGGCTGATTCAAAGCAGGCAAGGTTTGTGTTTTCCTTTAATTACTATTTGAAATTTCGGTTATTACATATAGTTAAGTATTTTTATATCAGGAATCTGTTTGAAAAATTACCAAAATTCAAGAAAACAGTGTGGCTCTTTGAGCGGTATACATTGGAAAATATAAATGTTCTGAAACAGCAATATTGGCCTTATCTTTCTAATTTTTATAATAAAAATAGTATTAAGCAGCAGTATCAGGATAGATCATTATCTCAAAATTTAAAAATAAATGATTGACCTCAACGGAAAATCAATCCTGGTAACAGGAGGAACGGGTTCGTTCGGACAGAAATTTGTATCAGAAGTTCTGCACAAATTTCCCAGTATCCATCGTCTGGTGGTATTCTCAAGAGATGAGTTAAAACAGTATGAGATGTCACAGCGTTTCCCTAAGTCCAAATATGACTGCATAAGATATTTTATCGGGGATGTACGTGATCCGAACCGTCTTACCAGGGCCTTCGAAGAGATTGACGTTGTAGTCCATGCGGCTGCGCTAAAGCAGGTGCCGGCAGCGGAATATAACCCCTTTGAATTTATAAATACAAACATTATCGGAGCGGAGAATGTAATAAATGCTGCACTGGACAACGGGGTGGAAACGGTGGTTGCTTTATCCACAGATAAGGCTGCTGCACCGATAAATCTATATGGTGCCACCAAACTATGTTCAGATAAGCTTTTTATTGCCGCAAACAACATTAAGGGAAGCCGGAAATGCAAATTTACGATTGTCAGGTATGGAAACGTAATGGGTTCCCGGGGATCCGTCATGCCGCTATTCATAAAGCAGAAATCAGATAATCTGCTGACCATAACAAACCGGGAGATGACCCGTTTCAACATTTCCCTGCAGGAAGGCGTTGATCTTGTCCTGTATGCCATGGAGAAAAGCCTGGGCGGGGAGATCTTTGTCCCTAAAATACCATCCTATAAAATTATGGATGTGGCTAAAGCCATCGCACCGGATGCCGAAATTGAAATTACAGGTACCCGGCCCGGTGAGAAACTGCATGAGGAGATGGTTACTACGGCCGATGCTCCAAATACGATTGATATAGGCAGTCACTATATCATTCTGCCAGTGGTCCATGATATTAAAAAGAAGAAATACCTGGATTATTATAAAGGGAAATTAATGCCTGAAGGATTTTCCTACAATTCAGGCAACAATGATAAGTGGTTATCTGTAGAGGAGATCCGCAACCTGGTAGAAAAGCATGTTAACCCAGTAATTTAAGTTTTATGCAAGATCCGATTCCCTATGGCAGGCAACACCTCAACCAGGATGATATCGATGCGGTAGTATCGGTCCTGAAATCCGATTTTATAACACAGGGGCCGGTAGTAGAAGAATTTGAGAAAACATTTGCTGAATATATCGGCTCAAAATATGCTGTGGCGGTCTCTAACGGAACCACAGCTTTGCATTTATCAGCACTTGGTTTAAATGTCTCTCCCGGTGATAAAGTTATTACAAGTCCTTTAACTTTCGCAGCCTCAGCAAACTGTATTCTCTATTGCGGAGGAAATATAGAATTTGTGGACATTGATCCAAAGACACTCTGTATTGACCTGAATAATATTGAAGATTATCTCAAGAAAAATACCAACAGTAACATCAAAGGAATTATTCCCGTGGATTTCGCAGGTTACGCGGTTAATACAGAAGATGTCAGATCTCTGGCTGACAAATATGGCTTATGGATACTGGAAGATTCTTGTCACGCCCCTGGTGCCAGCTTTACTGATTCCGGGGGAAAACAACAGAAAAGTGGCAATGGGGAGTTTTCTGATCTGTCTATTTTCTCATTCCATCCAGTTAAGCATATAGCTACTGGGGAGGGAGGAATGATAACCGGAAATAACCTTGAGAAGATCAACAGGATCAGAAGACTCCGGACTCATGGAATCACAAAAAATCCTGATCTACTTATACAAAAAGACGAGGGAGATTGGTATTATGAGATGCAGGACCTCGGGTATAATTATAGAATTACGGATTTTCAA
>CBDUCT010000374.1:0-3923 GCA_965365715.1 uncultured Cyclobacteriaceae bacterium
ACAGCTGTTTTTTGTACCTTTTCCTTTTTCTCTGCTTTGTTTTTTTTAAAGAATTTTAAGTCCATTAGTATCCTCAGGTTATAACAGTTGGCAAAAGTAATGGATTGTGATCAATTAAATTTATATTTCCAAAAAATCATTCATATCCAGCATGCCTTCTTTATTTTTTAACCAATCAGCAACAAGAACCGCGCCGAGTGCGAAACCTTTCCTGTTGAAAGCTTCATGTTTTATTTCGATACGGTCAACCTCCGACACGTAATTGATGATGTGTGTTCCTGGTACAGTTCCAGTCCTTTCACTTTTAATTGATAACGATTCAGGGTTTTTTGCGTTGTCATTTCCCCAATTTTTAATACCCGGAATATTAGAGATGATATCTTCAGCCAGGCTAATGGCAGTCCCACTGGGTGCATCTTTCTTTTCTGTATGATGTATCTCTGTCATCGATGGTTCATATTGGGGGTAATCCTTGATCAGTTTGGCAAGATATGCATTCAACCTGAAAAACAGGTTCACACCGATGCTGTAATTAGAAGCATAAAAAAAGGTTCCTTTATTGGTTTGGCATAAATGTTTCACATCTTCCTTTCTGTCAAGCCAGCCGGTAGTACCGGATAATATTTTTATGCCACGCTTAAGGCAGGTCCTGATATTTTCAAATGCCGCATCGGGTTGACTGAATTCGATAGCGACATCGACTATGGAGGGATCGATTTCATGAAGGAGATCCTGATTATCCACATCGATTATTCCAGCGATTTTGTGTCCTCTTTCTACAGCGATGGTCTCTATGGATCTGCCCATTTTACCATATCCAATAATCAACAGGTTCATAAGTGATCTAATTAAAATTCAAGGTGAGTTTAAATCCATATTGCCGTGATGCCCACATACTTTGGGATTGAAAGCCAGGTTCTACGCGGAATGTGAGGTCTTCAGAAACATCAAATTCCATCAGGTGTGCATCGATATGAGCATCCAGGATCTGAATGATATATACTCCAACCAGCACGATCATCAGAAGGTCCCGGTTTCTACGATAATAATCAAGCCCGCGTTGTAAGTTATCTTCACTGATGTTAATAGCCAGTTCATCATCCAGCTCTTCCAAAGGGAATGATTTTTTCAATAAATAGGCATTTCTATATTGTTGGTATTTATTGTTATTATATCCAATAAAGTACCCAATGGTTCCAAATGCCCCGTAAATAATAGGAATTTTCCAGTAACGTTTGTTGAAGGCCTGGCCAAGTCCTGGCAAGGCTGCAGATAAATATGCCGCTTTTTTTGGACGGTTGAATTGCTCCTCGTCCACGTAAATAGAATCAATCTGAATATTCATTCCAGTTGTATCCATTCCGGGCTGCAGCAATATCGCTTCTTCTTTTGCTTCAGGCTCTTTCTTCTCTTCACTATCAACAGGTTCATCCTGGGCATGGGTTAAGCCGATAACCATGAATAATAATAAAGAAAATATGAGAAACCTGTAGGTTTGCATTACAACTGGATTTCGAGAATCTCCAGGATCCTGTTCAAATCATCAACCGACATGTAAGGGATCTTAATATCTCCTTTCTGTCCACTTTTTTGAAGTATCTCAACCTTTGTGCCAAAATGTGAGGACAAAACAGTTTGGAGATTCTTTAATTCCGTGGAAAGTTCCTTTATACTGGTTTTCCCTTCTTCCTTCCCGGTACTTATTTTATCAATCTTACGTACCAGATCCTCAGTCTTACGAACCGACAAGTCTTCTTTTATGATCTTATGAAACACCGTTAACTGTACATCGATGTTCTCAATATTGATCAAAGCCCTTGCATGCCCCATTGAGATCTTATCTTCGCGGATAGCCTCCTGGATATCGGGTGGAAGTTTCAGTAAGCGAAGGTAATTCGTTACCGTAGTTCTTTTCTTACCTACCCTGTCTCCCAATTCTTCCTGTTTGAGGTTACATTCAGTAAGCAGTTTCTGGTAACTGGTGGCAATCTCGATCGCATTCAGGTTTTCCCTTTGTATATTCTCTATTAATGCCATTTCCAGCATTTGCTGGTCATTGGCCTCCCTGACATAGGCAGGGATGGATTTGAGTTTAGCCTTTTTTGATGCGATCAGTCGACGCTCTCCGCTTATCAGCTGATATTCCTCATCATTGATGCGCCGCACTGTGATGGGTTGTATGATTCCCTGTGTGACGATAGAATCAGCTAATTCAGACAGTGCTTCTTCATCAAAATCTGTCCTTGGTTGAAAGGGATTTGATTTAATATATTTAAGCGGGATCTCATTGATCAGGGGTTGTCTGACAGAATCGGAGACCAGTTTCGGTTTAGAATCAACTACAGAGTCATCCAGGAGAGCCCCTAAACCGCGGCCTAAAGCACTTCTCTTCTTCACGGACTTTTTTTTATTCATAAATATGTCAATTACGCCAGCTCATTTTTGCCGATAATTTCCCGGCCAAGGTTTAAATAGCTAATAGCCCCTTTGCTTTCGGCATCATAGAACAAGGCAGGTTTCCCATAGCTGGGTGACTCGCTAAGTTTAATATTTCTAGGTATAATCGTATCAAAAACCATTTGCTTGAAATGGGTAGTCACTTCTTCAACCACCTGATTTGAAAGGTTCAGCCTGACATCGTACATGGTCAGCAATATACCTTCAATTTCAAGGTCTGTATTTAATCGTGACTGTATGATCTTGATGGTGTTCAACAATTTCCCCAGTCCTTCAAGGGCAAAATACTCACATTGAACGGGGATGATCACTGAGTTTGCAGCAGTCAGGGCATTAATAGTAATTAATCCAAGGGACGGGGAACAATCGATTATTATGAAATCGAAATCGTCTTTTATGGGAAGAAGACTTTCCCTCATTTTATCTTCCCTGTGGTCAAGATTAACCATTTCAACTTCAGCTCCTACAAGGTCTATGTGGGAGGGAAGAACATATAAATAATCTATCTCGGTAGGTACTATTACGTCTTTGGCATCTACCTGGTCCAGCATGCATTCATATATGCTGTGATCCACATCCTTAGGATTTATCCCGAGCCCTGAGGTAGAATTTGCCTGTGGATCAGCATCAACGACAAGGGTTTTGAACTCCAATGCAGCAAAACTTGCAGATAAGTTTATGGCGGTTGTGGTTTTACCAACCCCACCTTTTTGATTTGCTATAGATATTATCTTACCCATTCGTTGAACAATTATTCCTTGAGTTGAATTTCAGCTAAATTTATTTTCGGATACAAATATAAAAGATTCAATTACAAAATAGCTATAAAGTAAATATGTCTGGTTCAAAAAAATACAATTCTTCTTTCGACACCCGGAACTTCTTTCCAAACCAATAAAATATGCTCTTATCGTTTTTTCTTCTTAACAGGTTTTGCTTCTTCCTTAGCCTTCATGGCTTCCTCCAGCCTCATCTGGAACTTTGATTTTTTCTTTGAAACGTTTTTCTTCCTGTTTTCATCAAGGATCCTCTTGATCTTATCTTCATCCACAAACTTCCTGATCAAAGCCTGTTGGCCAAAAGTGACCAGGTTAGAAACGAAGTAGTAGAAACTTAATGCCGCAGGGAAACTATTCAATACAAACATAAATACAACAGGCATCATGTATTGCATGGATTTCATCGGTCCCTGGACGGTCGTTACCTGGCTGTTTGACCAGGTGTATAAAATGGTTGAAAGTGTCATTAATATTGTAAACAGACTCACGTGATCCCCATATGCGGGAATTGTAAACGGAAGTGACAGTATAGAATCATAAGTAGACAGGTCATCTGCCCATAAAAAAGCCTCCTGTCTTAATTCAATTGAATTGGGAAAGAAATAAAACATGGAAAACAGGATCGGCATCTGTAAGAGCAGAGGTTTACACCCACTGATCGGGTTGACGCCTACCTGCCTGTATAAT
>CBDUCT010000375.1:0-3916 GCA_965365715.1 uncultured Cyclobacteriaceae bacterium
TAATCTAAAATTATTATAATATTTTTAGATTACAATCAAAAATTATTAAAAAATAAATCAGTCATATCATATTAGAGTTCATATTGTTGAGGACGATCCGACAATCGAATATCTTTTATCACTAAGGTTATATAATGCAAGATTTGCTGTATTCATTTTAACAATAGTATTGAAATAACTAACTTGTACATTCATAGAATTACTTAGAATGAGAAATTTTTTTATTTTCCTCCTAATCCTTGCTTCCTGTTCTGATGATCCAGAAAAAATTCCGGAGATTACAGATCCGATTGCAGGCACATGGAGAGCTACACCATGGTACTGCCAAGCTCCGTCAAGGTGTTCTGTGAATCCGGTTTTACTGGATAGTTATTTGGAATTTGACATAGTGCAGCAAAACACCGATAGCTCTTTTACTATCGCGAATATTTATTGGCATATACCTTCAGGTACTATAACAGGAATCGGGCAAGCGTATAAATGGAATAATAAAGTACTCCTTGAATTTATGACAGATCCAGGAGTAAAATTTCAATTCTCAGGAAACTACAGCAATGGTAAAATGGAGGGTATAGTTATTAGGGATGATGGACAGATTGTGTATGCATATATGCCAGAGGTAACCATAGAAAAGGAATAGCGAAATTCTTTCCAATAATATCCTGGTTTAATTGTATAATTTCCAAGCCGATGAAAGGAACCATGCATAGGATGTTCCCGCCATACATTTTAAATATCACTCAGCCACCTTAACACACATCATCCGGGTTTGATCCCTGATCAGTAGCTTCCCGTCGGCAAGGGCTATCGGAGCCCAGTTTTGTGATCCAAACCTGGCCGCCATTCGTTCGTCACCGGGTTTTGCTTCCAATAATTCTGCTGATGCAATCGGTTTAAATCCGGATGGATCAGGTTCTATAAGGTACAATGATTTAGCTCCGTCAGTGGCCAGGATCAGCCCATCAGCATAAATCATGCTGCCTTTATTGAAATCCGGATCCCGTTTGGTTTTCCACATGATCTCACCGTCCAGGCTCATACAGGTCAGACCGTCACGTGTATTGTTTGTGCCGAACTGAGCATAAAAATAACCGTCAATAAGTAATGGTGGCTTGGTCTGATCACCAAATTCCTCTGTTGTGAAAATTTCTGTTGTGCTGTAAGTCCCATCTGCCTGCTTGCTGACCTCTATCATGACCGCACCAAGCTCATATCCGCCAACAACGAGGATTTTATTGTTGCCGGCATCCACGGCACTTGGTACCGAAATATGACATTCCCATTCAGAGTACTTCCAAAGAATTTCTCCCGAAAGGGGCTCAATCCCTACAATATTACCCGGTGTCATTGGTAATTCCGAACGTCCAATTGGATTTGTAGATGAAGTAACCATGACAATATGATCATTCCCATCTATTTTCACAATCGTTGGACTTACATATGTTTCGTTACCGAGGTTGGGCGTTTTCCATACAATGTCACCTGTAGTCTTGTTATAGGCAACCACACCGGCTTCGGGTGCCTGAGATGCTATTATCAGTAAATCTCCATAAACCAGTGGACACTGTGAAATGGCCCATATCGGGAAATTCCCCCGTCCGCCAAATCCTCCATAATCAATGGTATCGTTTCCCGGATCACCACCAAAATCTGTCCAGACGTTTTTATTCCAGACCCTCTCATTGGTATTAATATCAATACAATATAAATCGCCAAACGGCCCACACGAATAAATCAAACCTCCGTCAATTGCCGGAACGCTTC
Organism: uncultured Cyclobacteriaceae bacterium; assembly: GCA_965365715.1. GTDB lineage: Bacteria > Bacteroidota > Bacteroidia > Cytophagales > Cyclobacteriaceae > JAGTVG01. Next base: position 1,765 of record CBDUCT010000375.1, read on the forward strand.
TAGAACCAGGGAACATGACTGATCCAGGCGCTTCATAGCTAAAATCCCAGATTTCCTCTCCGGTGGATAGATCAAAGCACTTCAGGTTATCACCCACCTCATCATCTCTATCCAGAAGGTAGACCTTTCCATCCTCAACAACAGGTCCTCCATATCCAATCCCCAAATCCACTGTCCATAGAATTTCAGGACCTTCCTGAGGCCATGATCGCAGAATGTCTTTCTGATCTGATGTGCTATTTCTGTTGGGGCCTAAAAACTGGGGCCAGTCTTGTGCGTAAACATTCGTAATGCAGATGAACGTAAGAAATAGAATAGAAAATCCAAAGCACTTGGGTTTCGTTTTCATAAGATTCGAGATTAAAAAGTTTTTGTTTTTCCTCTTTTGGTATTAGTAATATACTAAACAATTCTGAAGAAAATTTGAAATACCATGTATCACTACTTTAGGCTAAAATATTAATCCCCAGCATGGTATTCTTTGTCGCTCACAGCATCCAACCACTCTGTTGGGCCTTTTAACCGACTCGTGATGGCTACCTGAATGAATTCCTTATCTGTGCTTGCTCCATGCCAATGAGGAACATTAGGTGGACTGGTTACCACATCTCCTTTCCTAAGTATTGGGTGAGGACGTCCCGTCTCCTGATAGTAGCCTGTTCCACTTAATGCCAAAATGATTTGTCCATCCGGATGTAAATGCCATTTTGTTCGAGCACCTGGTTCAAAAGTCACACTGCCAACTGCGATGTGATTTACACTGTCACTCACTACCAATGACTGGAGCCATGCAGTACCATGAAAACGTTCGTCTTCAATTTTTTTACCCTTCGGGAAAATCAAATTATCTTCAGATTTATTGAGATGACTTTTAGATTGTTGATTTGAATTATTACAGGAAATAACAGCAATAGCCATAACAACAATTACCATCGAGATCATCTTTTTCATATTTATTTCTTTACTTGTTTATCAATTAATTAAGTATGTACCATCTACTGTACAAATATCAGAAGATTCTTTGTGTGTGATATTACACCAATTACTGATTTACTTATCCATCTTACTGTTTTTTGAATTAGTATTTATAATTAGCGATGAAAGCGTTGTACATTTGATAATTAGACTTTCGATATTTTATCATGGAAGATATATTAGTATTTGATACCATTAAACAGTACAATGCATTTAACAAGCAGGAGCCATTACATCCACTGGTTGGCGTAATTGATTTATCAAAAGCTGAGCCCAGAAAATTTCGTCGTATGATGTACAATTTTTATACGATATTCCTTAAGGAGATAAAATGTGGTGACCTCCGCTATGGTTGTAATTATTATGACTATGACGAAGGCACCCTTATATTTTTGGCGCCTGGACAGGTGATAGGAGAAAACAAAGATGAATATTATCAGCCTCAGGGGAAAGCCCTGGTTTTTCACCCTGATTTTATTGCCGGTACATCCCTTGGGCGAAACATACATAATTATTCTTTTTTCGCTTACGAGGTAAATGAGGCATTGCACCTGTCCAGTTCTGAAAGGGCTTCGGTAAAAGATAGTTTTTCGAAAATTGATAATGAGTTAAGACAACTCATTGATAAGCACACAAAGAACCTGGTAATTTCAAATATTGAATTGTTCCTGAATTATTGTGTTCGTTTTTATGACCGCCAGTTTATTACACGTACCAATGTCAATCAGGGTATTCTAGCCCGTTTCGAAAACCTGTTAAATGAATATTTTAAATCTGACAAGGCGGGGAAATTGGGATTGCCATCAGTCGCCTACTGTGCTGAGCAGCTTTTCATTTCACCCAATTATTTTGGAGATATGATAAAAAAAGAGACTGGAAAATCTCCTAATGAACATATTCATTTAAAGCTGATCAATACTGCAAAAGAGCGTATTTTCGATCCTTCGAAAAGCCTCTCCGAAATAGCATATGAATTAGGATTCAAGCATCCACAACACTTCAGTCGAATGTTTAAAAAAAGCACAGGACTTTCGCCCAATGAATACCGACATTTGAATAATTGATTTTTTGAGAATCAGGAGCTAATCTTGATTTTTATACCATGATAATTTTTCAAAAAAAAGTTCTATTGTACAGCCATTAAATACATCCACCTGTTCTGCTCAAGGAATTAAAA
>CBDUCT010000376.1:0-3912 GCA_965365715.1 uncultured Cyclobacteriaceae bacterium
TTGCGATAGGCATGTTGTATTTATCCAGGGTGGAATCCTGTTCCCATGGATCTGGCATTATTCTCAGTTCTAAAGTATCATTCTCTATCAGATTTTCATCGAAAGGCAATACCAATAGATCATCCCCGAAAGATTCCCCTTTGTCCTTCTTTTTTCGTTCTTCCTGACTGAACCCGGAAAGGAATGAAAGCGTAAAAAGTAATATAAGACTTATACTTTTAAACATTGTATAATCTCATTTACACTAATATAAATTTACGAAAAATGCATGATCCTATCAAGTTACTTATTGGATTTAACTTCCTTTCACATCTTACAAATTAATAATCCATATTCAATGGTTACTTATTATAAGTTTTATCCTCACTTATACTGTTCTGATCCTTACCAATAATGGGCATGATCGGAGATATTTGCATGAGATATTTATTATTTCCGATAAGGGGCTTACTTTACCGGTATCCCGGGCTCTGATTACATTGGATTTCATAGGCATGATGAAAGAATATATTACGTAGAGTACAAAATATCTGAATAGATTTCAGAACTTTAAACTGAATTACGATTATACCTAAATGTTTTTTAATTAATCCACAACAAAAAATTACTATTATGAAAAAGTTATTGGTAACGATGTTCGCAGGACTTTTATTTGCCACCTGTTTTAATACGGTCTGTGCACAATCGGAAGTCCCGGATTTATCAAAAATTAACGATCCGGAGGTATGGTCATTACACAATCGTGAGATCCTGGATGACGACGTTGTTCATTTAAACGGACAACCGGGGGACGGTTTACTCTGGATCAATGACCTCAATTTCAAGAATGGAACTATTGATGTGGACATCAAGGGAATAGATGAGCGGGGAAGGAGTTTTGTAGGTATAGCATTCCACATATTAAATGACAGCACTTTCGATGCTATTTATTTCAGGCCTTTTAATTTCAAGAGCCCGGATAGAAATGGCCATTCTGTGCAGTATATATCGCATCCCAGGAATACCTGGTATTATCTGCGTGAAAATTTCCCGGAGAAGTATGAAAATCCTGTAAACCCGGTTCCCGAACCAAAAGGATGGTTCCATGCGACAATCGTAGTGGATTATCCAAAAGTATCCGTTTATGTGGATAATACTAAAGAACCTTCGCTGGTCATAGAGCAACTCAGTCACAGGAAAGAAGGTCAGCTTGGCTTCTGGGTGGGGAACAATTCCGAAGGATGGTTCAAAAATTTGAAGATCACAACCAAATAAGATATTTTTATTCATGAAATTAAATTTTTAACATGATCGGCAAAAACCTCCTCTTTATAGTTTTAATAATATTTTACCTGACCGGGTGTGATCAAACCAGTTCCCGAAATTCTGAAGATATCGCTTCTAATGAAGAGTTAGAGGCTCAAACCAGGAATTTACAGGATACATTGACTGATCAAGATACTGGAAAATATACGACCGAAAGTATAGAAGGGAATTATGTGTCGGAAGGATACTTAAAAAGACAGGAAGGCTATGACTGGGTAGCCGTTTCGGTCACTTCAATCGGTACCCGGGAGGTATATATCAGGATCCGGTCGAGGGCTGACCGGAAGAAACCGACCTGTACTTTTGAGGGGGTTGGCACCATAGAAAATAATGGCGTGATGAAAGTCGATTTTGAAGGCAAAAACATCTTGTTTTTAGCTGATAATGATGAATTAAGGATAACAACTGAAAAAGAGGAACAGGAGGACTTCCTGATGTATTTCTGTTCTGGTGGAGGAAGCCTGGCCGGAATTTACAAAAAAATAGAAGGCAATCTGGATGAGAAACAACTGAAACCATCAGGATTTAATAAAAGCCTGAGCTTACAGAGCATTACATTTTATATTCATGCCAGTGAACAGGGATCTATGAATATCCTGATCATACAGCCTTCCGGATTGGAAATTGACAACTGCATGGTGGCGCATATAATTGATGGAAAGGTGACCGATGCAGAAATCGAGGACCTGAACAGTGATGGTTCCCCCGAGGTATTGGTATATATAACATCAGCAGGAAGTGGAAGTTACGGATCTGTTATTGGTTATTCCGTAAATAACAGGAAATCCATGAGCCAGATCTATTTTCCACCCATTTCAGATAACCCGGAAATTTCAGAGGGATATATGGGCCATGATGAATTTGCGATCATTGAGACCACTTTTGCACGCAGGTTCCCCATATACAAAGAAGGTGATACCAACAGCAATCCCTCCGGTGGGTTCCGCCAGGTACAGTATAAACTGGTTGATGGGGAAGCTTCCAGGGTGTTTAAGTTGGATAAAGTAGTTGAATTCCCAAAGTAATAATTTCTCTCGTATAAAAGTTTGGATTAATATTTAGTTCTTTCAATTATTTTTTGGATCTTAATTACTGTATTTGGTCATAATTGAAGAATTTTCTGATTTATATATAAAATGTGAAATTAACATTGCTAAGACTTAGAATAGGAATCCTTTTTATTTCATTTAGTTTATTTCAAACCATGGGATATCCTCAATCAAAAATGAAGGAGATGTTCGTAGACAGCACGGATAATGCCTTTGATGTTGGTAATTGGATGCTAAATTATAATGGTTTTTTTCCACTAATATCCATCATCACTGAACCAGCGGTTGAAAATGGAATTGGAATGGGTTTGCTTTTCTTGAAACAGGACAAGGATGTTTTGGCTGAAGGGAAACATGTCGCTCCTACAATCTATGGTATTGGTGGATTGTATACTTTCAATGATTCCTGGGGTATAGTGGGATTTTATTCGGGTGTTTGGAAACAAGACAAGATAAGATATATCGGTGCCTTGGGATATACCTCAGTAAATCTGAATTATTACCGGACAATTTTCACCGGGGATGAATTAAAACTTTCATTTAACCTGAAGGGATTATTATTTCTTCAGGAAATCGCCTTCAGGTTAAAAGACAGTCGTTATTTTGTTGGTGGGAAGTATACGTACTTTAATTATAAAGCTAAATTTAATCTACTGGAATTACCTATAGATATCCCCGATCCAGAGCGTGATGGTTCGATTGGAGGAATAGGACCTATAATTTACTATGATAACCGGGATTTCACAATGACGCCAAATAAAGGTATTCGCTGGTATCTGCAATATGCTTATAATGACAGTTGGCTGGGAAGTGATTTTAAATATAATCGAGTTGATGCTTATGGAACCGCTTTCTTTGACTTAATACCCAAACTGGTTATGGGTTTCAGAGCAGATTTTCGATTTATTTGGGATGATTATCCTTTTTTTACTGCACCTTATGTTATACTTAGAGGGATTCCTGCGCTGCGTTATCAGGATAAAATGGTCACGGTTCTTGAAACTGAGGAACGTTGGGACTTCGCGAGGCGATGGAGTCTTGTGGGATTTGCTGGAGTCGGAAAAGCCTTTTCCAATGAAAAAGCATTTAAGGACTATACCACTGCGTGGAGTGTTGGCACTGGTTTCAGGTATAAACTTGCAAGACTATTGAATATATATTGGGGGGTTGATGTAGCACGTGGCAATGAGGAATGGGCATTTTATCTGCAATTAGGTCATTACTGGAATAGCCTATAATTTCTCCTATGGCGAATAATATATTATCTTATTGACTTACCTGTCTTTGAAGTAATTCATATCATGATTGAGAAAACTGACAATGAACTTTGCCATAGCCAGTAATTGATTTATAGAAAATAAAATAAAAAATAAACTAATATCATTCCAAAACTACGAAACCTATATTTAGGTGAAACCTGTGGGAGGCTCCTGGAAAATGTATAATTTTGAGATGATGGAAGAAGCCCGGATCATTTAATTATGCTAAGAATCCAGAACCTGTATTTTAAATACCCGAAATCTGATTTTCAATTACAGATTGAAGATCTGTTATTTAA
>CBDUCT010000377.1:0-3885 GCA_965365715.1 uncultured Cyclobacteriaceae bacterium
AAATACCTTGATAAGTATTCTGAGACTTACAGATGAAGACAGATTTTAAATAATGTTAAAAGGAATTCAGGAAAGGAAGCTTATGAAAGAGCTGTTTCGGGAGATACGCAGGCGATTGATATGTGGAAAGAATTTGGGAATCATCTGGGTGCCGCAATTGAGGCCATTCTTTATGCTTACGATCCGGAAAAAATTATTCTGGGTGGTTCTGTAGGACAATCTCTTTCACTATATGAGAAATACATGTGGGCAGCTCTTGATAATTTTGCTTTTAAAAATTCATTGAAAAACCTGAATATAGAAGCATCTGAACTGGATAATCCCGGTTTATTGGGTGCCGCAGCCCTTCACTATTTATAGAAAAATAGAACAGAAGTCCGTCTGTTCCATTGTCTGGGAGAGCTTTCTTTTCCTGTAAAAGACCAACCATTAGAAATTTTTTTTTTAAATCCACAATTTAATCGGGTATCTGTGAACTGAAAACCTGAATGGTTTGTTCTTATAGTGGTATTTTTTTCCGGATTTTAAAATAAAGAGAATTATGAAGAAGATTGCAGTAGCGCAAATGAATGAAACAGAAATATCAAGACACTTTGGCAGAAGTCCCTTTTTTGGGATATACACGATAGATGATGGACAAGTGTCAGAAGTTGAAATGAGGATGAACACATTTACCCATCATATGAATAGAGGCCAGGACGGGACTAATTCGCATAAAGGTCACGTGCATGAAAATCAAAAGCATTCACATAGCCATAAATCAGTAGTACATGGTCTGGCAGATTGCAAGGTAGTAATTTCAGGAGGGATGGGAATGGGTGCAATTAATTCCCTGTCATCTTCAGATATGGAAATAATAATTACAGATGAGAAACAGTCCTGGGAGGCAGTTTCGAAGTATGCAAATGGTAAACTCAGAAATCTGAATAAAGCATGTGATGATTCAAATAAGTGAAATATCTACGACTTAAACTGACAGTTTAGGAGAATAATGGTATTTATCTGGTAAATAAGGACAAAAAATCAGAGTCCTGCCCAATCTGCATGGGACAGAAATGGGAGGGACTCTGATGCATAATACACTTTACTGATTGATCAACATTCAGATCTTCACAATGTGACCACTCATGTGGAATAATTAGTATACACAGCTGTGCGTCTATCCGGATATCTAAATATCCTGCGCAAAATTTTCGTTTCTCTCCTCAGAAGAAAATATGATATCCTCAATCAATTCTTTTTCCTTAGAAATAGCCTTCCGCTTTATTATGGTATATTCCGGAACATTGATCTCTGTAAACCATTCGCTCCATCGGTCCATAACCCGGTCCCATTCCAAATCCTTATCACGGGGTGCAGCTTCTACGATCACTACATGCAGATCAGGAAATTGAGTATTTACAGGCTGTAGTTTGTTTGGATTATTGCCGACAATGGGATAACCATCTGTTAGAATAAACAGGTAATTATTAGTAAGCGTATCTGAAACATAGTCGTACCTGAGATCTTCATAGAAATATTTCCATATGTCGGCGCCATAATAATCTTCGGGATCTGAACTGAACATGGCCATATTATATAATGTATCGAGATTGGCCAGATATTGTGTCCGCCTTTCATCTTCCCTGGATTTCCTGTACACGATTTTAATGTTGTCCATATTGATATATAAGCGGTCCTCGAATATTTCCGCAGGCAGATCTGCGCCTTTTTGTGGGGCAATGACCACTTTGATCTCATCTCTGGATTTTATATATAGATTTTCTTTTACATTCTTTTCAAACAAATCGTATATATGATGAATAATCTCCTTATCCCGATTCAGCTGATCCGGTTGGACAATGAGCCTGTCAGATAGATCCAGGAGAACAATAAAATTATTTTTTACACGCAACTGCCCTGACTCTTTAGGGGCGGGTGGTGTGCATCTTACTAAACTTAATAATATCGTACATGTCGATAGTATTAATATAAAATCTCTTGTTTTCATAAGAATAATATTATTTAATGCAGTAGCTAAGCTTTCTTGCTGATGACTTTTACGATGCCAGGCCTGATGCCATGTTTTTCCTCAAATTCTTTCTTTTCCTGAAGGCAGAGATCCTTAACAACCTTCATACTTGCAGGTGATAAGTAGGATATCCAGCCAGTTGAAAACTGATCAATGTATTTCTGGAGATTTCCATACATGACTGTACTGATGTCTTCTCTCAACTGATGAATCTTTTCGCTTATACTTGCATTTGATGTCTTCTTTTCTTCCAGGTTGAGAATATCTTTTTTCAAATGTTTGATGATCTTTTTCATATTTCTCGGGATCTCCCCTTTGTCCCACTCCCTTAATAGGGAATCAAGAAGGATACTCCAAATAATGTATACAAGAAAGCCAAGGAACAGAATAATATAAAACGTTGAGCTAATACTCCAGCTTACCGTACTTAATCCCATCATTTCTTTTGCCATCTCAGTATTATTGTGGATGATCATGGCCAGAAGAAAATCAACGGTAAAAGTAACGCCTATCAATAGTCCCATAAATATGTATTTGACTTTGTGGCTCATGTCGAGAATAACATGAAAGGCCCATCCAAATGCATAAAAAATGAATGGAACCAGAAATAACAGGAAATTATATGAAATGGCTTCATTCAATTCATATGGTCCGGGCATTATACTTCCCGTTCCTATGCCTTGTGCGATATTGTCGGCTATTGCTTCGAAGTCCGTATAGAGCGCTTTATATGCAGCCGAAACATAGAAAAAAAACAGGTATCCGGTTAGCATAACCAGTATGAACAGGTTGATGCTGAATTTAAACGGGCTGAATGTTTGATTTTTAGCCAGCTCCGGATCCTCATTGTTTTTTTCCTTTAGGTCGAGAAGTTTCTGGTTGTACTCATCAATTTTCTTTTTCTTTTCCTGGATCTCTTTTTCAAATTTCTTGTTTGATTTTTCGATTTCCTGTTCCTTCTTTTCCAATACCGTGATTTCCCGCCTTTTTTCAATCTTTTCTTCTTCGGACACTCCATTGTAATCTTCTGTCACAAGGTCTCCATTCATTATTCTTTTCAGGTACGACAGGTAAATTTTCGGATCACCCTTAACATTACCTGATTTTTCATAGCCGAAATCAGACAGGTTAACCCTTTCTACCATGTAAGTGACTTCCTGGTTGTGTTTTTGTTTAGTGCGTTCTTTTAATTCTTCCATAATTCATTGGGTTTACCCCAAATGAAACACTATTTTCTCAGCTTATTGGATGCTAAATGTTGGTTTTGTTACGGATGTAAGATCAGTGCATTTTTACACATAAATCGAATTGCCAGCAATTCATATTTGCCTTTAAAATGTTGTTTCTGTATGATTTGCAACATTTTTAATTAAGGGAATGATGCGAAGTGGGATATTTCTTCGATCAGATTTTCACAGAATACGTTAAGGTTTTACCAGCGTAATGTCAGATTTTCCTGAACAGGATCAGGCTTCCGAGGCAAACTTAGTCTTTTCAGAACAGGATCAGGCTTCTCCATCACAATGTCATGTTTTCACGATGTAAAATTAGGTTTTCCGAAACAGCATCAGGCTTTTATTGTGCATTGTTAGATTTTTTGGAAAAGAATCCACTCAAGGAATTGGTTAAATCTCGAAAGAAAAAAATACGCTTGAAAAATACGCTCAAACTTTTGACCTGATCCGGTTTAATAAATGAATTGGGCATAGAAATCCTGCCTAAGCGGAATTGAACATAAAAATTGTGCTATGATTTATAAAAAATGAAAGACCTACATTTGTTTGCAGGCTTCGATCACGCTTTTGTTGACTCTTTTCAATTCCATGAGCTTTATAACTGATTCTTTTTCCTTCTGAGCAAAATCTTCAAGGAAT
>CBDUCT010000378.1:0-3856 GCA_965365715.1 uncultured Cyclobacteriaceae bacterium
TCGGTTACACAAATGTAGATTATGTACTGAATCTACTTCCTGAAGCAAAAGAAATCGAGGCTGAACTCACCGCCTACGGGAAACAGCTTGAATCTCAGTTGCAATCGAAAATGGCTGAATTTCAGGAAAAACTTAATGATTATCAAACAAAAATGAGTAGCGGTGAAATGCTGCCGGCTGTCGCCAGAGATAAGGAAACTGAGTTGAATGGATTAAGACAATCTATCGAAAAATTCCAGAGAGATGCTGATGCTTCCTTACAAAAGAAGCAGGTAGATTTGCTACAACCTGCCTATGAAAAGATACAGAATGCTATAAACGTCGTTGCGGAAGCAAATAATTATTCTCATGTTTTCAGCAGTGATGTTGGAGCATTTGCTGTTTTATTATATGCAAATGAAGATTCAAACATAACTGACCTTGTACTGGCTGAATTAGGTATTGAAGCACCTGTTGAAGCGAGTGAATAAGGTCAATTAACAGATGTTTTGTCAGTTAAATGCCGGACAAAACATCTGTTTTTATTAATATGATCAAATTCCCTTCGTTTTTAAAACCCTCTGACCTGACAGGGATAGTACCTCCAGCAAGTAGAATCTCAAATAAATCTATTGAACATGCCAAAGCCCTTATCCAATCATGGGGCCTGGAAGTACTTCTTTCAAGTAATTGGGACAAAAACTATTATGGCTTTGCGGGTACAGATGATGAAAGACGCCATGCATTGCAGGATCTTCTGGATAATGAAGAGGTAAGATGTATTTTCTGTGCCAGGGGAGGATATGGCACTTCCAGAATCATTGATCAACTTGATTTCAGTAAATTCTTCGTATCACCAAAGTGGATTATTGGATTTAGCGATATTACTGTATTGTTAAATAAACTTATAATTCATCAATATGGGGGTATCCATGGTCCGATGCCAATAAATTTCAATGAAGATAATTCGGAAGAATCAATTCAAATTCTGAAAAACTTTTTGTTTTCCGGTACCTATCCGGAGATAAGCTGCTCAAAAAATCCTCATAATCGTGAGGGGTATGCATCAGGTCAGGTTGTTGGAGGAAATCTTACTATGTTGACAAACAGTATAGGGACCAGTACACAATTGAATACCGACGGAAAAATCCTTTTTATCGAAGATATTGATGAGAGAATGTACAGGATTGACCGAATGATTGTTCATTTGAAAAGAGCCGGGATGTTCGATAAGTTGAAGGGATTGATCATAGGACATTTTACCAATATAACGGAAATGGATGATTTTGGGTATTCTCTTGAAGACCTGATATTATCCCATACATCGAAATTGAATTTCCCGGTGTGTTTTGGAGCACCTTTTGGACATGTTATGCCTAATTACCCGGTTATTATAGGAAGCGAGATATCACTTATGGTAGATAAAGATACAGCTAGTATAGCCCTAAAAAAATATCCCGGCGATTAAACCAATTATTATCAGTAGCGGGGCGAAGGAACTCACAAAATTCAAAAGTGTAAATGTTCCCAGTATTATACCGAGATTCATCCAATTCATTTCAATAGGTTGTATCATAAATACTGTAGCAGTCATTAATAATCCAGTGCTGGCTGCAGTAATACCTTCTATTGAGGCCCTTATAACCCGGTATTGTTTGAGGCTGTCCCAGAATCTTATCAGGAAATAAATCAGGAATGTACCTGGTAAAAATATGCCGGCAGATGCGATCACCCCTCCCGCTATTTCGCCTAATACGCCGTATTCCCGCATGGATAAAGCCCCAACATAAGAGCAAAAGGAGAATACAGGGCCAGGTACAGCTTGTACAAAAGCAAATCCAACAAGAAACTCTTCAGAACTCAGGTAATCCTTAAATTCTACAAACTCAGTAAAGAGAAGTGGAACAAGTACATGCCCTCCACCAAAGATCAAGCTACCATTCCTGTAAAAATTCTCGAATAATCTAACAGGTAATTCCTTTGTGTAATGACCAATAATGGCGGCAATTATAAAAACACCAGCCCAGAGCAGGAAATTATTCCAGCTGATATAGATGCGACCCTTTTCTTCAACAGGTTGCTTCTTGAATTTGAAAGCGGTCAACCCCCCGGCACCTATTAAGATTACCGGTAATATAAATGGTGAAGGAAAAATATATAATAAAAAAGCTGAGAAAGCCATTAGGATAAAGGCGGTTTTGGTTCTTACTACCTTCCAGGCAATATGTATGGAGGCATATCCAACAAATCCTACGGCCATGGGCTGAATATAACGGGTAAAATTGATTGAAATGTCCTGTTCGTCGAATTTCGACATCAATATCCCAAGGAATGTCATAATAGAAACGGCAGGAAGTGCCCAAACCAATAAGGTAAGATATGCCAGTTTATGACCACCTATTCTGTAGCCCAGGGCAGTAATAGTCTGGGTGGAGGTAGGGCCTGGTAATACCTGACATAAAGCATTTAATTCTATCAGTTCTTTTTCTGTCAGGTATCCCCGTTTTTCAACAAATATTTTAAGGAAAAGGGCTAGATGAGCCTGTGGCCCTCCAAAAGCACTGATTGAAAGTACCAGAACATCCCGAAGGAAAATGATATGTCGAATTCTCTTTATCAAATATTAAAAAAATAAGAAATAAAAACTTATAAAAATTATTCACTTTATCAAGAAATTTTAACAAACATTTTCAAGTAGAAAAATTAAAGGTGAATAACTGTCAGGAAAATCCAAAATTCCGTAAATTAAATCCTCGCTTAGAATAATGCTTGTTATCTGCTATTCTAAATACATTATTAACTTTAAAAACTTACAAAAATGAAGAAGTTCTATTTAATCTTATTGATTTCTTTTATTTCCTATGAAACTCATAGTCAATGTAATACATACTTCAACTTTAAAGAGGGTGCAGAGTATGAAATGACCCATTACTCAGGTAAGGATAAAGTAACGGGAAAATCTTTATCTCAGATACTCAGTGTTGAAGATAATGGAGGGATTTTAACTGCACTTATTAAGGGCACGGCATTTGATAAAAAGGGGGAAGAGATAACCAGCATGAATTTCGAATATATCTGCGATGAGGGGGTGCTTAAGATGGATATGAATAAGTTTATTCCCAAAGATATGTTTGGTAGTGATGCAGATATTGAATTTGAAATGGAGGGAGACTATCTGGAGTTTCCTAAAAGTCTTGAAATTGGTCAATCTCTGAAAGATGGGATGATAAATGGCAAGATGACCATGGAAGGAAATCCTGCTATGGCTAATATGGCTTTATCTGTAAAGATTTTCAACCGGAAAGTTGAGGCAAAGGAGGACATAACAACCCCCGCGGGCAGTTTCACCTGTTATAAGATCTCATATGATATGGAAAGTTCAACAAAAGTTATGGGAATGAACAATAAGGTTGATATGAAAGGAATTGACTATGTTTCCGAGGGAGTAGGAGTAATCAAAACAGAATCCTATAACAAAAAGGGAAACCTATCCAGTTACTCTCTGCTTACCGGGTATAAATGATGCAGGCCAATCACTAATGCTTTAGATATATAAATTTCAGGACTTCAATTGAATATGTAATTCTTGCAGTTGATCGTCTGAAATTGGTGATGGGGCATCAATCATTACATCCCTGGCCGAATTATTTTTCGGGAAGGCTATGTAGTCGCGAATAGATTCTGTTCCTCCAAATAAAGCGCATATCCGGTCGAATCCAAATGCAATACCTCCATGTGGTGGTGCACCATATTCAAAAGCATCCAGCAGGAATCCAAATTGTGCCCTGGCTTCCTCTGGACTAAATCCAAGTGCCCTAAACATCTTCTGCTGTATTTCCTTGTCATGGATCCTTATGGACCCGCCACCCAGTTCTAC
>CBDUCT010000379.1:0-3836 GCA_965365715.1 uncultured Cyclobacteriaceae bacterium
TCCCACCAGCCCATGGCATCTTCTTCATCTTCACATTCCTTTGCATAATAACTATCCAACTCTTTAAAATAGGCTCGAATAATGCTGTCTGTTATGAAAGAAAAGTTGACAGTCTGATCCTCGTTAAGAAAGATCTTATCCAGTTGCTCTTCAAGAATATCGAGAATCTTTCGCCGGATCAGATGAGGATCTGATATATAATCGGAAGGTGCCGGGGTATAGATCTCCTCCATAAACAGGGGGTGTTCTGGATCATTCTCAAGTGGATCAAGCGGATTTTCATGGAATACATCTGCCCAATATACCAGCTCAAATCTCAAGTCTTCCCTGAAATTAGTATATTTTCGAAGACCTTCTTCAATAGATTGCTTCCACCACCCTTCGAGAATTTTTCTGGAAGGTTTGTTGCCAAGACCGTGGATTCCTATGATGATTTTTCCCATAATGAAATATCCCCCAATTTTCGGGAAATTATACTAAAGATCAGGTATAATTTAACAATAAACGAACATCTTACTGATGTAGATATTAAATTTAAGAAACACTGGGTAAATAATTCATTTTCCTGATGAAAACATATTTTTCCGGATTGAGATTTTATCAAGTAGGGCTGGCATTATTTTTTTTGTTTTGTATCATAGATCCTGTCCGTTGCCAGATACCCGAACTTCAGAACTCCGATAATTTCAAGCTGATCATATTAAAGTATTCCAATTCTTCCGGGGAGAAGGGCATAACCCATTTCGAATATAATGCATTTGGTCAGTTGGCATTATCCAGATGGAAAAACTTTAATGAAGAGCGAAGTTCGATTAACAAGTATACATTGAACAATAAAGGTGAAATTATAGAAAAAGCCAGGGAATTCAGTGATTCCATCTCCTCCAAACAAACCTTTGAGTATAATTTATGCGGGAAGATCCTGAATGAATCTTTTACCCGTTCGGATGGTGTTTCAGGGGAAGTTCTCTATCATTATGACGAGCATGGAAAACTTTTGTCTGCACATTGTGAGAAAATGAACGGCTGGTTTACGGGGAATATCCAATACGTATATAATTCCTATGATGTCCTGGATGAGGCAATAATTCAAAGAGATGATCAGACCATTGGTTCAATCAATTATCAGTATGATATAAATGGCAACCTCCTATTAGAAAAATGGGATTTCAACGGTTTGTGGGAACAATTGTTTATCTATGAATACATAGAAGTACCTGATACGGTTTTTCTGTATTCGAATCCTTTCCTTGTTAATTCCGGTTTTTTCAAGATCGAAGAAGAATTTTATTCCTATAATGGGGGAAATAAGGGGCCTTCGAAATACCTCTATGCAGGAAACAAACTAACAGAAAAGACCTTTGAACGATCAGATGGTTTGACCACCATAACACATTATCATTATGATGATTCGGGCATACTGCTGAGCTCCGACAGGGTCTATTCAGACGGGAAAACCGCCGAGTTTTTTTATACCTTTAATGACAACCATCAATTGTCCAGGAGGTGGTTCAGACGTTCCGATGGACTAGAGGGAGAAGAAGTATACAGCTATGATGCCGAAGGCAGGCTGATCATGGCCAGATATGAAAAGATGGATGCCTGGCTGACAGGGACCATGGCCATAAGCCATGATTCTAAAGGCTTACCGATCAAAGGGTTCTTTAAGGGAGATGAAAATTTTGATGCGGATGTTTATTTTTACTATGATGAGTACAAAAACCTTGTAAAAGTTCAGTGGGATTTTTCATTTGGCAAAAGCCAGATATACACCTTCAATTATAAAGCCACTTACAAGGATTGGGAGAGCCAGGATGATCCCCCACAGTAGGCAGATCTATCGGATTGGGGTCAATTCCATTTTCCTGAATTCCACTTCTGATCCTTCTGCCTGGACAGCAATCTGACCTCTTTGTGCAGTGCAATCATATCCATGATTCACCATGTCATCATTCACCCAGACTTTGATTTCGGATCCCAGGCATTCTATGACCATGGTATTCCATTCTCCTACAGGGTTTTCTGATCCATCGGTCAGGTTAATTATCCTGCGTTTCTTGCCCTCTGTAATGCCCCATTCATCTTTCGGGCCTCTTCTTTGTTCCATATCGGGGACTGTTATATCCTCCACGATACACCAGAAATCTCCTGCGTTTTCATGCATCATCTGTACCTCCATAGATTTAGGGAACATCTTATACAAAGCCCTTGGTGTTGAAGCATGCACCAGGACCCCGCAGTTCCCGGGTTTTGCTGCAAAGCGGTATTCTACTTCCAGTCTGTAATCCATATATACCTCATCAGTGATCAGGTGCCCACCAGGCGTACCCAAGCTGACCAGCATGCCATCACGTACGATAAATGGCATCTTAGCATCCGGATCATCATCCATATCGGGTACATCTGCATGCCATCCGCTTAGATCCTTTCCATTGAAAAGGGAGGTAGTTTGAGAAATCGCAGTTGAGACAGAAAAAGCAAGGATTGAAATAAAAAGAATTGAGAGTTTAAGAGTTTTCATAATTGAATTGTCTTTTTGGGCCCTTGAATTAGTTTATATAATTCTTAAAAAGTATTTATATAAAGGTGAAAATTAGCCATCAGAATTGCAATTAAAAAAAGTAGATTTCAATAAAAGGATTTAATTTATTTCACTAATCTCCTGTTCACCCTGAAAACAGACAGAAGCCTTGGATCGTTACGCGCGTCAGGAATTTCTGTAGTTGGAATTGAGGAAGCATACCCTAGATTGACCATCAACTTATTATCATTGTACAAAGTGATGGGATCAATCACAGGCCAGTCACAACTCATGGAGGAGTAGCTGGGCCAGAAATATCCTGTATATATCAGTTCATTGTTTACCTTAATCCCAAAAGGTATGCCATGAACAGAATGATCCAGATTTTCAATTTTATTTTTGCCATTTTCCGAAATGGTAAAATAATACTCATTCGGATGGTAGGTAAGCAGGTCCTGGAATGCTAAAAATGGATTACCTTCAGTAATTACAGAGGATTCGTCTATTTGAAAGTAATGATCTCCGGTTGTTTCAAAGGACTCAAGCAGATAAAGTTCGACTTTTCCCTGGGGCGCTGGCAATTCTTCTTTCTGACGGCAATGAGTAGGGAAAATGATCAGAAAGGCCAAAAAAATATGAACCAGCGAGCTAAGCTTCATAGTATTAACTTAAAAGTTTCTAGAATGACCCGGTTTTGAAGGATTTGGTTGGATCGATAGAGGAATTTTGAAATGTATGAAGCAGATCAGGAATTATTGATAATTTATTACCCACAACCCTCTATGACTTCAAATAATTTCTTAATTTCATCTGTTTAAAATTTTTTGATACTTAAATTTTCTAAAATTTGAAAATATTCATGAACTCACATAAATTTTAATCATTCTTTTTTGTGAATCTAGAATGAAGAAAATTCATATTGTTTTAGATCTTAATTTTAATCCCATGATGAATACTAGAAGAAACTTTTTGAAAAATTCCCTGATGGCAGGTTCTGTTCTTGCAACAGCCGGATGCAGCTCCCAGGTTAGCGAAGAGAAAAACACAACAAACCGGAAGGAAGTGAGACGAAATCCGATCGGGGTTTCTACCTATTCTTTCTGGCAATTCAATGGTCCGAAGGAAGATACCCCTATGGAATATTGTATTGATCAGGCCGCCAGGCTGGGATTTGACGGTATTGAGTTGCTTCTTGTTCAAATGACTTCAGAGGAAAAACCCTATCTGAATAATCTAAAAAAACGGGCATTTCACGCCGGACTGGACCTTATGGGATTTTCTACCCACCAGGGATATGTATTTCCAGAGAAGGAGA
>CBDUCT010000380.1:0-3811 GCA_965365715.1 uncultured Cyclobacteriaceae bacterium
GGCGGCAAGGACAGTGACGGACCAGCTCGCGGAACGGGAGCCTGATCCGCACCATTTGCTCCAGCACCTCATCGCCCTGCAGCAGCGTTTTTCCTTCGTTTGTAATCCGGAAAAAATTGAAGTGTCAATTTTGTTTTTAAAAAAATATTAGCAATGACCAATCAGGAAAAAATTAACGAGCTAATTGAAAAACGTGCTGAAGCGCGTATTGGTGGTGGCGAGAAACGTATTGAAAGCCAGCATAAAAAAGGGAAATTAACTGCCAGGGAAAGGATCCTTCTGTTATTGGATGAAGGTAGTTTTGAGGAGTACGATATGTTCGTTACACACAGAACAAAGTCGTTTGGAATGTGGGATCAGAAATTCTTATCAGATGGAGTCGTTACCGGGCATGGTACAATTGATGGAAGGTTAATATACGTATTCTCTCAGGACTTTACGGTATTTGGTGGAAGCCTTTCAGAAATGTTCGCTCAGAAAATATGTAAAATAATGGATCAGGCGATGCAGGTAGGTGCCCCTGTAATTGGGTTGAATGACAGCGGGGGGGCGAGGATACAGGAAGGTGTTCGCAGTCTCGCCGGATATGCAGAGATATTTCAGAGAAACATTTTATCCTCCGGCGTAATACCTCAAATCTCGGCGATTTTTGGTCCCTGTGCGGGTGGTGCAGTATATTCTCCTGCTTTAACTGATTTTATAATCATGAGCGAAAAGTCGAGTTATATGTTTGTAACCGGGCCGAAGGTAGTTAAAACCGTAACTGGTGAGGATATTTCCGTTGAGGATCTGGGTGGTGCCAATGTACATTCGACCAAATCCGGAATTTCTCATTTCATGGTCGAATCAGAGGAAGAAGGGCTTTTATTAATCAGAAAGATGATAAGTTACATCCCTTCAAATAATCTTGAAGAACCCCCAATTACAGAAACAAAGGATCCAATTGACCGGCTCGAAGATGAATTGAATGAATTAATTCCTGAAAATCCGAACAAACCTTATGATGTAAAGGATGTAATACATGCCATTACAGATGAGCATGAGTTTCTGGAAATACAAAGGAATTATGCTAAGAACATCATAATAGGTTTTGCCAGGTTTAATGGAATGCCGGTGGGTATTGTTGCCAACCAGCCGAATTACCTGGCTGGTGTTCTGGACATAGATGCTTCCCGGAAAGCTGCACGTTTTGTTCGTTTCTGCGATGCATTTAATATCCCGATTATTACCCTGGTCGATGTTCCAGGCTTTTTACCAGGAAGTGCTCAGGAATTGGGAGGCATCATTATTCATGGAGCGAAACTATTATTTGCCTATGGGGAAGCAACCGTTCCAAAAATTACTATAACACTCCGTAAATCCTATGGAGGTGCTCATGATGTGATGAGTTGTAAGCAGCTAAGAGGGGACCTCAACTATGCCTGGCCTTCTGCTGAAATAGCCGTAATGGGTGCTAAAGGAGCAGTTGAGGTATTAGAAGGTAAAAAACTACGTGAAATCGTAGATAAAGAAGAAAGACAGAAATATATCTCCGAGAAGGAAGAGGAATATATTGAAAATTTTGCCAATCCATACCAGGCAGCGAAATATGGTTTCATAGATGACATAATTGAACCCAGGAATACAAGGTTCAGAATAATCCGGGGATTAAAGATCCTGTCTACAAAAAAGGATTTCAATCCACCAAAGAAACACTCAAACATTCCATTATAATAATCTATTTGATATGATGAATCTGGCTGAAATAAACTGGAACTATCTTTTAAATGACGGGCTGGTAATTACATTGGTAGGGTACCTTATTGTATTTATGGCTTTAGTACTGCTTGCTTTTGTATTCAATGCGGTCCCTAAGCTGCTGGATGTTCAGAAAAGACGGAATCTGAGAAAGAGAGGCAAGGAAGCAACTTTTATAGCTTCTACTGAGGATCTGTCAGGTGAGGCAAATGCCGCTATCGGCACGGCGATATTCATGTTTTTCAATGAGATGCATGATGACGAAGATACCATTATCACCATCCGGAAAATATCCAAGAGTTATTCTCCCTGGAGTTCCAAGATCTATGGAATAACGAGGGGATTAAACAGAAGATTTTAATTTAAAATATTATACCATCATTTTGTCAATAAAATAGAAACCGAAAAGATGAATTTCGAATGAAGACATACAAATTTACCATCAGCGGCAATAAGTATACGGTTAACATAAAGTCTTTTGAAGATAATATAGCTGAAATTGAACTGAATGGCACACCCTATACCGTTGAGATGGAGCAGGAGATCAAAACAAGTAAGACTCCTAAATTGATCAGACCTGAAAAACCTGCACCAAAAGCTCCAAAAGAGATACAGAAGGGATCCGGATTAAGCAAGGTCACCGCCCCCTTACCCGGTACTATTTTTAAGCTGATTGCAAAAGAGGGAGATGCAGTTAAGAAAGGTGATCCTGTATTAATAATGGAGGCTATGAAGATGGAAAACAATGTCCTCGCAGAAAAGGAGGGCGTGGTAAAAAAGATCCTTGTACAAGAGGGCGACTCTGTACTTCAGGGTGATCTGTTAATTGAAATTGAATAAGGAGAGATGAGAAAACTATTTACGGTTATTGGGATTATCGCTATTTTATCTATGGTGCGTTTGTCTTTTGTCAGTGCAGAAAACCCAACCTCCAACAGCGAAAATGAGTCAGCCAAAAAAGAGATATCCGTTGAGAAGAAGACCGATAATCTTTCCGAAGCTGATAAATCCAGCGGGGCATTGGAAGGCATCAAGAATTTCTTTAGTTATACAGGGTTCGCCAATGCCACCCTGGGGCATATAGCCATGCTTATCGTAGGGCTGTTCTTTATCATTATTGCCATAGAGTATAATTATGAACCCCTGCTGTTGATCCCGATAGGTACCGGTATTATCATTGGGAACATACCCTTTGTTCCTGGATTTCAGATTGGAATTTATGAAGAGGGAAGTGTCCTGAATTATCTGTATTATGGGGTTGTTAAGGGCATTTATCCGCCCCTGATTTTTCTTGGCATAGGTGCTATGACAGATTTCTCATCTCTGATATCAAATCCGCGCCTGATGCTTCTGGGTGCAGCCGCGCAAGTTGGGATATTTCTTACTTTTCTAGGAGCGCTCATGCTTGGATTCGCTCCGCCCGAGGCTGGAGCTATTGGTATCATTGGTGGTGCTGATGGACCCACGGCTATCTTTATTTCATCCCGTTTAGCCAATGGAATTAATATATTACCGGACGGTACTACCGTAAAAAACCTGATCGGTCCTATCGCAATCGCCGCTTATTCATATATGGCCCTGGTTCCGGTTATACAACCACCCATCATGCGATTACTGACCAGCAAAAAAGAGCGTAAGATCAGAATGAAACCACCCAGAGCTGTTTCAAAGACTGAGAAAATCCTTTTCCCGATCATAGGCCTTCTGCTGACGGGATTTATTTCTCCTAATGCCCTGCCATTGCTTGGCATGTTATTTTTTGGTAATCTTCTAAAAGAATCGACCAGGACAAACAGGCTGGCGGATACTGCAAAAAATTCCCTGATTGACATAGTTACCATACTACTGGGCCTCACGGAGGGTGCTTCAACTCAGGCAGATGTATTTCTTACGCCGGATTCATTACTGATATTTGCATTGGGTGCATTGTCTTTCATGATCGCAACAGCGGGTGGACTTATGTTCGCCAGGTTCATGAATCTCTTTCTAAAGGGAAAGAATAAACTGAATCCTTTAATTGGCGCAGCTGGAGTTTCTGCTGTTCCGGACAGTGCCAGGGTCGTACAGCATGAGG
>CBDUCT010000381.1:0-3775 GCA_965365715.1 uncultured Cyclobacteriaceae bacterium
ACTGAATCGGGCCGCGCTGTTGGTTCTTTCGGGGATGCTGGAATATTGAGCTTTATTGACATCAAAGATAAATCAACTGGCACCGTGAGTGTTCAATTGGATAAAAACGGTATCCCCAATTATGTAATTCATGAAGATGTTGCCTGGGATTTTATAACACCCTCAAAACCCGCGCTGGAATTTGCCAGGAAGGCAAATGCCGTTTGTTTCGGATCACTGGCACAAAGGGCCGAAACATCTTTCCACTCTATCCAGAAAATACTTGAAATAGTTCCCGATACCGCATTAAAAGTTTTTGATATCAATATGCGTCAGAGATTTTACGGCAAGGATATCATAGAAAAATCTTTGGAAAAAGCCAATGTCCTGAAAATCAATGATGAAGAGATCCTTATTTTTGCTGAAATGTTTGGACTATCCGGTGACGAATTTGAGATCATGCACCAGATATTGAATAATTATGAGCTGAAAATACTGGCATTGACCAAAGGAGCAGAAGGAAGCTGGTTGATCAGCGGGGAAGAAGATTCCTTCCTGGATACTCCAAAAGTAAGCGTTGCAGATACCGTCGGAGCCGGTGACTCATTTACCGCAGGATTAGTAGCAGGCTTGTTAAAAAATAACCCTTTAAAAGAAATACACAGATCTGCGGTTGATATTTCCGCATTTGTGTGCACGCAAAAAGGCGCCACGCCCACACTCCCTGATCATTTGAAAATTTAAACTTAGTAAGTTAAAAAATGAGGGGCCTGGGAATAGTTTGTCAAGATCAGATCGGGCATGAAGTCCAGTAAACTTTTACCATCAATATTGGTGAATTACGCCAGGGCATGAAACATATCCGATCATCGTAATTTTTCATTATTCCTGTGCCGGTCGGTATCCCTTATAGTTTTTTTCTCGATATTTTTCTTCAAAGCAGCGGTCAGGTCAATTCCTGTCTGATTGGCAAGACAGATCACTACGAACAGGACATCGGCCAGCTCATCTCCAAGGTCCTTTTCCTCATCAGTCTTTTTTGAACTTTGCTCACCATACTGTCTGGCAATGATACGTGCCACCTCTCCTACTTCCTCGCTGAGAATGGCCATATTGGTCAATTCATTAAAGTAGCGGATCCCGGTGGTATTGATCCATTGATCTACGATTTGCTGGGCTTCTTTTATTGTCATTCTATTTTTTGTCTTTTGTGTCAATAATTATGGTCACCGGTCCGTCGTTGACCAATTCCACATCCATATAGGCTCCAAATTCACCAGTCCCTATTTTTTTCCCAAGCTCAGCTTCCATTACTTGTACAAACCTGTTGTACAGGGGTATGGCAACATCCGGCTTGGCAGCTTTTATATACGATGGTCGGTTCCCCTTTCTTGTGGATGCATGCAGCGTGAACTGGCTGATGACCAGAATATCACCATCATGATGCAGTACTGACTCATTCATGACACCATTGGCATCATTGAAGATTCTGAGGTTAACAATTTTCCTGCAAAGCCACTGTATATCCTCTTCCGCATCCGCTTCTTCAATTCCCAGAAGCAGAAGCAGGCCCTTGCCTATGGTTGATTTCACAATACCATCGATCGCAACAGAAGATCGGGTAACTTTTTGAATAACGGCGATCATCTTACTATTTTTAGGTTTCTCATAAATTTGAAGACTGGAAAGGCAATTTTAGTTTAAATGATCGAAAAATTAAAACAACACCGCTTATTATTCATTGTATTGATCATTGGAATCGCATTATTTATTCTTTACCTCAGAATTCAACCCCATCTAACATACTCCTTTTCCGGCTTGTTTGATGGAAGCAAGTATATAAAAGTCTATAATTACTTTGCCCATATAACTGATGAATACCAGGCTATCTTTCCAATCAATACAAGGATACTCGTTCCTTATTTGTCCTCCTTATTCCCCTCTGAGGACCCGGTCAAAAATTTTAATACCTTCAATTTAATTTTTATAATCCTATCCATCCTGGCCATATATACACTGTGGAGGCATCTTAATATCTCGTCAGGATATATTATGACAGGTTTTTTCTGGCTGCTCATTCATTGGGTTGGAATTATACGTCATAATATATTTGACCCGATTACTGTGGATGTTCCATTATATCTCTTCCAGGCTTTATTATTGATCCTAATTTTACATAAGCGATATCTATGGCTGATCATCCTGGGGCCTTTGGCTACGATTCAGAAAGAATCCTTCATTGCACTGCTGATTGTTGCGCTTATGGTAACAATATATGAAGATTATAAAGAAAGTACGGGATATAAAGCCTCTGTAATCCTTGGCCTGTCTCTATTACTAAGTATTGCGGCTAAATCAGTTGTTGCATATTATTTTCCAGCATCTGATCCCGGGAAAAATTCTGTTATTGTTTTATTATTTCATTTGAAAGAAACCCTGGCCAACCCATTCCGGTTAATACGTTGGATAGTGGCTGTATTTACGGCATACGGACCGCTGTTGATCCTGGCTTTCTGGGCAGCGATCAAATCGAAGACCCTGACACAAGGAAACAGGTATATCATATATCTTTCACTTACCTATCTTTTTTTAAGTCATTTTGCCGGGGGGGACATGACGCGCATCGCTTTTCTGGGGTTTCCATTCATTATGACCTGGATCCTGCTTAAATTGGAGAATACTGGCGGATTTATGTTCAAGGCTGCCTTCATCGCCGGAATACCTTTATTGAAAATTCTTGGAACGCTATCCGACCCGGCAGTACATGGATGGGATAAATTCTATAACTGGTTCCCCGGATATGCTAACCCAATCATCCTATTCTTATGGCGTGCGGAGATGGGTTTATGTCTGGCCATGTTCCGGATCATTGAGAGAAAGCTCGCTAAACTTCCTTGATTTTATCAGATTCCAGGATGGTTAAACCCTGCGGTTTTCTTTTGGCCATTTCAAACATAGCAAACGCTACTGTCCGACCTTGTATACCTGAGTACTTTTTTAGCGGTCCGATAAAGATCTTGTCAAGTATTTTATAGGTTCTCTTAGCTATATCCTCACCAATTCTTTTTTCATTCCGCTCACCGAGAAGTAAAGATGGCCTGAAAATCACCAGTGAACTAAAGCCTGTATCCTGTAAAGCTGCTTCAAGTTCACCTTTGACCCGGTTATAAAAGATTAAAGAATCTTTCTTAGCACCCAGGGCTGAAACATTTAAAAATGTTCTACTCCCTTTCTTCTTCATGATCCGGGCAATTTCAATCGGGTAACCAAAATCGACTTTGTGAAATTCTTCTTTTGATCCGGCTTTTTTCATTGTAGTACCCAGACAATTATAGACATCATCAGCCTGTATTGAATTAAGAGATTCTTCCAAATCGTCAAAGTTGGCCATTATTTCTTCTATTTTATCACTACTTGACCCCGTCTCCTTTCTCACCAGAACATAAATCTTCCGATAATAATCGGTTTGAGAAAGCACTTTTGCCAATTCCCTTCCGATTAATCCGGTAGCCCCTAATATTAAAGCCTTCCTTTCCGTGGTCACCTCTGGTAATTTTTAGATTGATCAATCTACTTCTGTCAACTTCTGATCCATCAGTTTGGAATCCCATTCTACCAATAAAGCACTCAGTTCTGATTGTAATTGTTCGCCCCGGTTTTGCAGATACCATCTTTGGACCGCTTCCTTCCTCATATCGGCTGTTACCTCTGGATCCTTAAGCAAGTCTTTGACGAGTTCTGTTGCTCCCACTGGTCTGGGGCCCCAGGTTCCTGCCACATGATAAGTATCAGGATC
>CBDUCT010000382.1:0-3772 GCA_965365715.1 uncultured Cyclobacteriaceae bacterium
CAATTCCGGAATTTGCACCTGTTACTAACGCTTTTTGTCCTTCCAGTCTTTTGTGCATATTCTTCTCCTATAGCTTTTAAATGTTAGCAAATCCAAGAATTTATGAGGTAGGTTCCTGAAAAAACAGAGTTAAAAAATATATAAAACATAATCTAAAGTAAAGAAAAAACACTTTGAGTAATTCGATAAGATTCTTGTATTACAAAACAGGTTAGATAATTTTGACAACAACAATGGTATCGATTTCTTTCCGTACTTCAAAGGGCACATTAATCACCGTTCCGAATTTATCCTGTTTGAACTTTAATTTTGAACCATCATCAAAAAGAGAAACAGATTCGATTTTATCGGTAAAATTTGGCAGGAGAACTGCATCATCCCTCAAATTCATAACATGAACATAAACAGTATTTCCTTTTTGGGTGGTCGCCCCCCATTCTCGCGGCGGTACCGGACCTTTTCGGGTTCCGTAATACGACTCCCCGTATTTCTCAAGCCAATTCCCGATCACCCTTAAAGTATCGATATTTTCTGCCTGCAGTTTCCCATTTGGCAGGGGGCCATTATTCAGCAGGAAATTTGCGCCATAGCCAGCCGCTTTTACCATGGTTTGTATCAGCTGTTTTGTTGATTTGAACCTTCTGTCTTTTATGTTATATCCCCATGAACCATTCATTGTTTCACACATTTCCAATGGAAGTGCGGAAATTGCGGAGGTTTGATTGAAGCCCATAGTATTCTCACCCGGAAGGTCTCTTTCAAACATTTGAAAATCCTCACCTGGAAAAGGCGCTTTGTGGTGATTACTTCCGATAAGTGTTCCTGGTTGTAATTCATGGATCAGGGCATAGGTTTTATCCAGCTGCCAGTCTGCATTCCACTGGTCCCACATCCCATCAAACCAGATCCCTCCGATATCACCGTAATTGGTCAGCAATTCTGTCAACTGCGAGTTCATATAATCAATGTACGAATTCCAGTCTCCTGATTCAGGTCGTCCGGTATAATTCTGGCCTGTGCGTCCTCTAGGATAATAATCAGGATGATGCCAGTCCAGTTGTGAGTAATAGAAAAACAGTTTTATCCCTTGTTTATCACATTCCTCTTTTAATAGTTTAAGCACATCTTTCCCATACTGGGTACGGTCTACAATATCCCAGTCACTAACCTCGGAATCATACATGGCAAATCCATCGTGGTGCTTACTGGTTATGGTTATATATTTCATCCCCGCCTCTTTGACCACTGAAACCCATTCTGCAGGATCAAATTCGAAAGGATTAAAATAATTCGGAAGGTTTTCATAGGCTACAATAGGGATCTCTTTGTGGTTCATGATCCACTCGGCAATACCCATATCGCCACCGCCACCCATGACAGAGTACACCCCCCAGTGTAAAAACATACCGTATTTGGCATCCTGAAACCACTCCCTGTTTTTCAGGTTTTCTTCTGTTGGCTGATATCCTGATTGTGCGTGAAGGGGAAGTACAAATATCGATAGCGTGAATAATGCTAAAAGTGATTTTTTCATTTCTAAAAATTTTTAAAATCCTAAAATTATATGATGTGTCTACTATATTCCAAATTTATAATAAGTTAGATCAATAAAACTATAAGGCCCTGATTTCAATATCCTTATAAAAAATCTCTGCAGCTTCTGACTGAAATTGAATCTTTCCTTTCGTTAAAGGGAGCAGGTTTCCATTGACCGACTGGCTGGAGTTTGCTGCTTTCAGGACCACATTCCCATTCATAATGTGTGTAATATCGCCATTATTTACTATCAATTCCATTTCATTCCACTGGCCTGCAGGTTTCTCGTAGTTACCGGATTTGACAACCCTCTGATGTACACCTCGTAACAAATGCCCTGTTTCTGAATATTTCAGATTGATGCGTCCATCGATTTCAACCGAATCCACTTTTACATCTATCTGTGCTCCATCAAGGCTATGATAATCCCCGCAATCACCTTCCATGATCTGGCTTTCGTGACTTCTCATCCAGTGATCGCTTTGAGCGCCGTGGGGCCCTACACAATGGTACAGTAATCCGCTGTCCCGTTTCTCATTTTCCCTGGGCGGATATCTTTTCTCACCCCATTTAAACTTAAATCGCAAATGATAATTTTCGAATTCGTCAAGGGTAGTGAGTGCTCCCCAAATCCTGCCATCTATCCTTATGTTTCCATCCACCACTGAGAAGATATTATCCGGATCCTTATTGACTCCAATGATTTCTTCATTCCCGGAACCTGGCTGATAACTCAGATAAGTTTCCCAGCCATCCAGATTTTTACCATTGAATAAGGAGACCCATTCCTGATCCTTTTCTTTTTCCGAGCAGGAAGTAAGACATAAAGTTAACAGGAGTACTGAAATTAGATAATAGATTCGATTCATGTTCATAAATTTAAGATCTTATTAATTGTATTAAACTAAACCACAAGAAATATCAGGATCCATTTCGCAGATCCTCAAGTTTTTTATTCGTATAGACAATATCCTTAAATTCTGCTTCTAAGCCCTCTCCTGTAGGTGATTGAGATAAAAATCCTGCATACAAAGGCTCATTTGTATCGATATGGAAATACCTGACAAAATGCCAGAATTTACCATCCAGTGAATAGTGAAAAACATATGCCTTCCCCAGGCCAGATACACGAAGATATACTGCATCTCCCTCTATGACCGAACCATTGGCGTCATCAGAAATATTTCTGGTCACCACAGAAACAACCATAGGTTGGCCCTGTGGAGAATATTCAAAACACAATTTGGCCCATTGTGTATCATTTGCATACAATATCAATACCCCCGCATCATATTTTGATTTAAAGTTCGCATGGACTTTTGCGGAAAGTTGAAAATAACCCGAAGGCTTAAAAACAGCCCCTGGGGCATTTAAGACCTTATATTCACCCTGCGGGTCAATAAACATATCTGTCTCAGGTCCTGAACGGATTTTCAGGATCCCGGATTCATAAGCAAAATTATCAGGCTGTTCAATCCATTCCAGTTTCCCGGGCAGGGATTCGATAGATATGGAAGTATTATCTTGCGCCACCAGGGAATTAAAACAGATAAAAAAGACAGATATAATCAGAAAAGTGTGAAGTGACATCCTTAAGATTATTTTTACATAATTACCTACAAAATTCCTGATGTACAATGAAAACAATAGAAAAGGACTGAAATGCTTTTTTCCCTGCAAAATGAATAGTTTTTAATATTTTATATCACAGATATTCTTCAACCAGATTTACCGGCCAGAATTTCCTATGATTTGATTGGTCGAAGCAGGTTTATCCAGCCGGCTTCAACACAACTTTAAGTGTTTTATCAGGTTCAGTGAAGAAATTTTCCACGCTGATCCTTCGTGAATCCCTGACCTCATCGAATTGAAGGATCAGGCTGCTACGGGGAAGCAGATCCAATTTATCTTTGGTATCGAGATCCACCATGTGAAAGATGAAATCAGAATTGTTTTTCAGATTATAATAGCTTCTACCCCTGTCATCTGTAAAGAAGGCAGCGGAAACTTCAATTGCATTATAAAAAAGAGCCTCAACATATTTCTCCGGCCCTATTACCATATTGTTAAACCAGACAACAGACCGTGCAGCATCCAGCGCCTCTCTTATCCCATCGGCGGTTCTGGTATTCGCAAAAACCAGGGTAACAGGCCTGTGATCCACCCCGGATCCCCGTTCAAAGAAAGTTTCCGTAGAGTGAATATCTGAATTACTCAACATCGCCAGGTTATAGTC
>CBDUCT010000383.1:0-3768 GCA_965365715.1 uncultured Cyclobacteriaceae bacterium
CTGATATTAATACACCAAATATACCTCCCGGCAGGTTGACTTTTTCCCCAGGCTTGAAAAATAGGTTCAAACCTATACATGAACATGCTTCTCAGCATGGTAGCTCGAGCGAACCAAGGGGCTAGATTCTACATATTTAATGCCTCTTTTCAGCCCTTCTTCTTTGTAAAAAGCAAACTTATCAGGGTGTACGAACTCCTCTACCTCCAGATGCATTTTCGTGGGTTGAAGATACTGGCCAATCGTGAGCACATCGCATCCATGTTCTGCAAGATCATCCATAGTCTTAAAAACGTCTTCATCAGCTTCCCCCAGTCCAACCATAATACCTGACTTTGTCCGCTTGCCATAATCTTTTGTTCGCTGTATCTGTTCAAGGCTGCGGTAATATTTAGCCTGCGGCCGGACACGCCTGTAGAGGTTCTCAACGGTTTCAAGATTGTGTGATACAACTTCCTGTCCGGCACTGATCATCCGGATCAAGGCATCCCAGCTACCTTTAACATCTGGTATCAGAGTCTCAATGGTGGT
This sequence comes from uncultured Cyclobacteriaceae bacterium, assembly GCA_965365715.1. Classification (GTDB taxonomy): domain Bacteria; phylum Bacteroidota; class Bacteroidia; order Cytophagales; family Cyclobacteriaceae; genus JAGTVG01. The sequence continues at coordinate 532 of CBDUCT010000383.1, forward strand.
TGAGGGACTAAGTTCTTTAATTTTCACTACGGTCTGATACCAGATCTCTGCTCCCCGGTCCTTCAGCTCATCCCGGTTTACGGAGGTGATCACAGCATGTTTAACACCCATTTTTTGAATTGCTTCAGCAACTCTTGAGGGTTCTTCCTTATCATATTCGGGGGGCCTTCCGGTGGCTACAGCGCAAAACGTGCAACTTCGTGTGCAGACATTTCCAAGTATCATGAAAGTAGCGGTTCCTGCACCCCAGCATTCACCCATGTTGGGGCAATTACCACTTTCACATATAGTATGCAGCCTGTGCCTGTCAACCAGTTCCCTGACTTTGGCATATTCTTTACCGATTGGCAGTTTTACTCTTAACCAATCAGGTTTCTTCTTAAATTGTCTAACATTCTTCTCCACTACAGACATACAGACGTTTTAGTTTTTACCAGAAGTTTAATGGAAATATCAAGGCTTACGAAGCTAAATTCGCTTGCCATAGTACAAAGTTAAGAAGGCATTTGGGAATATACTATAATTTTCGGCAGTAGGAATGATTGGAATTTGTTTTGAATAGGCCTCAATCAAGAATCCCAATTCCAATCCAAAAACTTTTCTTCTTTTAGATCCAAATTCAAATGCAAGTGATCCTTTCCAGTTCAGTCCCATCACAATATCTGATTGGCCAAAACCCTGCAGCAACCCTCCGGTACCCAGAATATTTTCTCTGTTTTGATGCTTTGTCGCGTCATATTGTTCCGTTACAATCATGCCATCATTACCCATATATTCTATATAATAAGGTGCCACTATCCCTAGCGTAGGTCCGATTGCAGTAATCAGATTTACCTGAACCCCTTGTTGCGGTGCCTTTCTGAACAGAATCCAGTCCCTGCCGTACTGCCCTCTGATCGCATAAAGATAGTTTGACTTGCCATATATATAGGTATTGCCGGTGAAGGAATAATACCTCTCCTCCTTGGGGTGTTTAATATTGACAATTTCTGCGCCTATATAATGAAAAGCACTGTTTCTGTGATGAATAGAATATTTAAATACAACCCCTCCGATCAATCCGCTGTTGGTCGCCTTGGTGATACCTACCGAGATCTCCTTGGTATAGTTTAATTCATCTGAAGGCTGGGAATTAGCCTTTGTTAAAAGGCCAATTGAAAATAATAGCGATATGATAATGATCCTATTCCTCATGATTTCTAATCACCCGCAAATTCCTCCTTAAAGCTTTCATGCGTGTATAAAGATAACGAAAAAAAAAATTTAATGTTTTTAATTCTTTCCTTCATTAAAACAATTCGTTTTAATCTACCGGATAAGGTATAAATATAAAACTTGTCATGCGTTCATCAACAAGAAACATGCAACAGTACTCATCAGGGTCTTTGTAAGCTTCCTGAAAGCCCTTAACCCGCTCATTATCAATTAATTTTCGTTGTAAAAATTCATCCAGGTAAGAAGCGTAATAATTCCAGTCCAGGTTAAGATCTTCTCTGGCATACAACAACTGGCCAACTGGAAGCTGATTTTTCGAAACAGGGAAAATAGGATAATCCGAAAACCCGTTTTTCCTTATCTGGTATGAAGCTTCTTTTATATTATCCGAAACTTTTACAAAATCCTGGGTTATTTCACCAAGGAATTTCCCATTAAGTTCGGGATCATTATTTATAATATCATTTTGACTCATTTTATCTCCTTTCAAGAACTACAATATTTTCAATATGATGTGTATGGGGGAACATGTCAACAGCTTGTGATTTGACAAGTTGATAACTATTCTGAAGTAATTCGATATCCCGTGCCTGGGTGGCCGGATTACAGCTGACATAAATAATTCTTCGAGCTGAAGTTTTTAAGATCGAAGCAATTACATCCTTGTGCATTCCGGCCCGTGGTGGATCCGCAATGATCACATCCGGCATACCTTGTTCTTCGAGGAAGTCTTCATCAAAGATCTTGGCAATATCGCCTTCCTGAAATACGGAATTTGCTATCTTATTTAGCTCTGAATTGATTTTCGCATCTTCAACGGCCTCAGAGATATATTCCAGTCCCACAACCTTTTTTACCTGCCTCGCAATAAAATTCGCTATAGTCCCCGTTCCTGTATAAAGGTCATATACAACATCATGCTTATTAAATTCAGCATATTCCCGGACCAATTTATACAATTCGTAGGCCTGCTCTGAATTTGTCTGGTAAAATGACTTCGGGCTGATCCTGAACTCAAGATCCTCCATTTTTTGAGTAATATACTTATTGCCACTAAAATGAATGGCTTCCAGGTCATTGTAACTCTCATTCGTCTTGGAGTTGATTAGATAATATAAGCTGGTTATCTCCGGATAGGTATCAGAGAGACCATTAAGTATTTTTTCAATCCATTCCCTGTTTTCCTTACTTACCTGAAGAATGACCATCCATTCACCTTTATTGCTATTCCGGATGATCAGGTTCCTCAGAAATCCCCGGTGCTCCCTCAGGTTATAAAAGGGAATGTTTTCCCGCAGAGCAATCTCTTTAACTTTTATCCTGATCTTGTTTGAAAGGTCCGGCTGGAGATAACATTTTTCGATATCCAGCACTTTGTCGTACTGACCGGGTTTATGAAACCCAAGCCCATTTCGCTCGAAAATCTCTCCTGATTTAATTTCGTCATGTGTAAGCCATCTCTGATCTGTAAATGTGAACTCAAGTTTATTACGATAGGCCACATGACGCGCTGCACCAAGAATTGGTTCATATTTTATATCTTTCTGATGACCAATCCTTTCAAGTTGATCCAATACCTGTTGTTGCTTAAACTGAAGCTGTTCAGTGTATTGGATATGTTGCCATTTACACCCACCACAGGTGCCGTAATGAACGCAAAATGGGGTCTGTCTTTTAGAAGAAAAAGAATGGTAATATACCGGTCTCGCCTCCAGATAGTTTTTTTTCTTCCTGATGATCCGGATATCCACAACATCACCAGGTGCTGTCTGCTCAATAAAGATTACCTGGCCATCAATTTTAGCTATGCATTTTGACTCTGCCGCAAAATCCTCCACCAGTATTTCTTCCAGTATATCCCCTTTTCTTATCATTATCTGCAAAGTTAAACATTATTGGAAAGGGCTATTATTTTATTTACCTAATAGTTGAAAATTAATTACTGTTTTTCTTTTCTGTATTCTTAGGTGGATCATCGATGATATTGGTTATATCCAGGTAGATAATATGAATCATCCCATA
>CBDUCT010000384.1:0-3756 GCA_965365715.1 uncultured Cyclobacteriaceae bacterium
GATCCGGACAAATACAAAGCTGAACCGAGAGGGTCCTGAAGGTTACTTTTACGGGCAAGTGATATTGCACTCAAAAAATTCTTTTCCGCTTCACTCATATTAGCCTGGTTCATACTGGCAACAATAAATCCTTGTATGAGATAATTCAGGCGGTTGGGTTCAATATTTTTCTGGATCAGATTATAATATTTTTGACTTATTTTTTCGAATTTACCTGCTAGCTGATAATAGATCATTTGATGAAATTCCAATATGCCCCTTATTCCGGTTACCGATTCAGGAACTTGATCCAATGCCATATCAAGATATTTTATGGCCAGTGCCAAATCTTCCTTCAGGAACAACGAATTAATGCTAATAAAAAAGTTAAATTCTCCGAACACATATGAATCTTCTTCCAGGTTAGTGATCAGAAGATTCATCTTTTCTTCCAATTCTCCCAATCGGATAAAATTGGCATATTTCCATTGAATAAAGCATTCGACAAGTATCAGCTCAGGATCAGATTCAATAACTGAAACTGGTATTTTCCTCAGTAATTCTTCCAATTTGAGGTAATCACAGCTGATTAACAAATTAAGTCTATGTTTTAAGATGATATCAGTAGCCCGCCTGTAATCGAGAATTGCTACCGCATATTCCATGGCCTCCTCAAGAAATCCTTTATTCTCACACCAGTGACTGGACTTTAAATAATATGTATTGATGTCTTCTTTTTTGTGTTTATCAAACAAATGTTCCTGAAGTAAATCCTGGATAAGATGATTATAACGGAACCACCTGTTTTCGGTATCAAGATTTATAACGAACATATCTTCAGTCACAATAAAATCAATTAATTGTTCCCCCGATAAATCTTTATCATTTAGATAAATCTCATCAAGAATCTCAGGACAGAACCGGTTGAGAACCGAAGACACGAGTAAAGCATCCTGAATAACTTCGGATTGTCTCGATAAAACTTCAGACACTAGATGTTCGGAAATAGATTTTAGACTTCCCTCAAGACTATCCAATACCTTGTGAACATTTTCAGCCTCTTCCATTACTTTGGAAACCAATCTTAAAGGGATAATCCATCCTTCAGTCTTTCTATAGAGGATATCCACTGCCTTGGAACTTAAATCAATATTCAGATTCTGTTTGAAAAATTCCTTTATTTCCTTCTTTGTAAAACTTAAACTATCCATACGGACTTCAGTCATTCTACCAGTTAATCTTAATGTATTCATCTGAACCGGAGGATCGAGGCGGGCGATCATTGATAGATGCAAGTTTGGTGGGGGAAATCTCAACCACTCATCAAAAAGCTGATGTATTTTGATCTCATGGATTTTATGGTAATTGTCAAGTACCAGTATTAGCTCCTTTTCGATATCACAGAGATCATTGAAGATTATGTATGATAATTTCCTGAAAGGGGGCAATTCATCTCCAGCAATTACCTCAGCTGTTTGATTTAATGATCCGGGAATCAATTGTTCCATAGCGGTTACCAGATAAGACAGGAATATTTGAAGGTCGTTGTGTTCTTCATCAAGTGAGATCCAGGCATACGACCGGGCAGTATCCCCCAACCATTGACTAACCGCTATACTTTTACCATATTCAGCCCCAGCCGATATCAGTGAAAAAGGATTAGAAACATTCCTTTCAAGTAAATCTATGATTCTATTTCTCACCAGGTAAGAAGGCAGGTCGGGGGGACGTATTAGTTTGGTCTTCAAAATCTCAGGACCAATTTCAATAGGCTCTGTTTCCTCCTTTTGAAGCGCAACACGAGTCACACCCGAACTTAAATAAATGTCTCCTCTGATTATTTTATCTATGGCTGTAATCAATTCCTCAGGTGCTTCATCCTTAAGTATATAACCTGCAGCTCCGGCCTGCAGCATTTCTTTCACAAACTTTTGACCGCTGTGAATGGAAAGTGCAATAACTTTTACATCCTGTTGTGTTTTTGTAATATGTTTTGTGGCTTCAATGCCAGATATTTCGGGCATGGATACATCCATGATTACAATATCAGGTTGTTTATCAGATACTTTCTCAATAGCATCCACTCCGTCTTTTGCTTCACCAATAATATTAAACCGACCATTTAATTCAAGAATATAACGGATTCCCGCGCGGGTTACCGGATGATCATCAACGATGAGTACTTTTGTTTTCATACCTGAAATTAAATAATGGGTACTGTTAGTTTTATAATGGTTCCTATTCCTACTTTGGAATCGATAGTCATGGATCCACCTAAATCGGACATCCGTTCCTGGATGCTGAACAGACCATAAGAATCACTCTTTCGTTTTTGTAACTCTGGATCATATACGAATCCAATGCCAGCATCCTGAACGTTAATATGAATACTTTTTCCTTTAGCTTCAAACTCGACTGCCAGGTGGTCAGCTTCGGCATGTTTAATGGAATTCATTACCAATTCCCCAATAGATCGAAAGAGTAAATACCTGGTGTTTTCTGCCAGATTATATCCATCCTCCTCACCTTTAACAGTAGTATTTATTTTATACTTCGGTTCAATATGCTCCTTTAGCCAGTCATGAATAGCAGCGAATAGCCCAATCTCGCTCAGTTGCGGAGGGCTAAGGTCAAATATGGCCGAACGGGTTGCCTGAATGGCCTTTAATAATTCAATAGACAGATCTTTCATACGAGTTTTTCTATCCTGATTTTTCTCCTGACTTGACATTCCTTCCAGTTGCATCCGGGCAGAAAACAGGATCTGTCCAACATTATCGTGAAGATCATCGGCGATCTGTTTACGAATTTTTTCTTCAGTAATGGTCAATTCTGAAGCCAGATTCTTAAGACGTTGCTGATAATTTAAAATTTGTTCTTTAGCATACTGACTATCAGTGACATCCGTTACCATGCCCAGGATATTATCTCCAATCTGTTTTGCTGATAAGAGTACATGGATATTCCGGTTTTCATGTGTAATAGCTTCCGCTTCGAAATTTGTTACCTTGTCGTGTTTCTGAAGCTCAGCCAGCATCCGTTCTCGATCCATTAAATCACGCCATCTTTCGAGCGAACCTTCAGCCATCATCTGTTCCGGGCTATTAAAGTCAAACATCCTGGCCATGGCATTGTTGACAAATGTCAAACGGCCATCGGTCGTACTGGAAAAGACCCCTACAATGGAATTATCTACCAGACTCCGATACTTAGCTTCGCTTTTGGCAAGTTTTTCCTCAGCCTGTCTGCGTTGGGATATATCTCTGATCATGGCAGTAATTCGGGATAGTTTTCCCTCTTCTGTGAAATAAGTGGCTGTGAGTTCAGCCGGAAAAATACTCCCATCCTTGCGAAGTGCCATAACCTCAGTTCTTAACATATCTTCACCATTACGAATAGCTTCCTCCTGTAACTTGCCTACTGTCTCGTAATCTTCAGGATTTGCATAGTAGTGTTTTGTTGATTGTCCGATATACTCATCAGGGTCATAGCCCATTACATTAAATGAATCATTGCCCCAGATTATCGTTCGCTCGGGGATCTTAATGGAGAGAATAGCATCTGGTACTGCCGAGGTGAGGTGCTCCAAAAAGTCGCGGTTCTGGCGCAAGGTCTCTTCCGTTTTCTTCCGTTCGGAAATATCCTGTATAACTGAGACAAAATAGTCAGGTTCACCCACTTCATCAAGAACCAGAGAAACAGTCAGGTTAATCCAGACAATGGAACCACCTTTGTGATAATATCTTTTATTCATGGAGTAGGTGTCAATTTCACCTT
>CBDUCT010000385.1:0-3755 GCA_965365715.1 uncultured Cyclobacteriaceae bacterium
GGGAATGAAGATAACTCGATAAGTGCTGATACAAGTATGGCGGCAGCAGTTGCATCCCGGTTTGTTTTCGGAATATCAGGGGATCGATAATCCCAATAAGGGATACAATCTTCCGGGAAATTATCATGACCTATGATATAGGAAGCAATTCGAATAGATTGATCCAGGTATACGCGGTCTCTTGTTTCCCTGAAGGCCATCACAAAACCATATAATCCCCAGGATTGTCCCCTCGCCCATGCCGTACTGTCTGAATATCCCTGGAAGGATCCTTTATATTTTGGCAAAAAGGATCCCCGATCATAATCAACTACCTGGAAAGAACTGAAATCCGGTCTGAACTGCCTTTCCATCGTAGTAATAGCATGCTTATTGGCTATTTGATAATACTTTTCATTATTGTTCCATTTCCAGGTTTTGTATAATATTTCCAGATTAACCATATTATCAATCAATACCGGATAATCAAAATGATCAATTTCATCTAAGGATTTAATACATCCAATTTCATCGACATATCGGGAAGCCAGAGATTCAGCTGCCGTATTCAAAACTTCTTTAAATGACGCATCCCTGGTTATACGGTACCCCTGTCCGTAACTACTGTTAATGATGAATCCGACATCATGCGTAGAAGTGTTATAACTCTGGTCTTTTAAGGTAAAGGTCCATGTTTTAGCCGCCTGGAGAAAACCGATATCTCCCGAATATTCATACAGGTACCACAAAATGCCGGGAAAGAATCCACTGGTCCAATCTTCAGATGGAACCATGTTTAGCTGACCATTTTCGAAACTTCTTGGAAATAAAGTGGAATCCGGATGGGATTCAATGAATTTTTTATATTTAGAAATATATAACTCCAGCAATGTATCAATCCCGAGATGTTCTGAACTTCGTAATTCCTCAAACGTAACCTCACGTGTATTCCTGCAATTTATTAGAAACAAACTGCCGATAAATATAACTATCAGATAAATATTGACTTTACTCAATGTGTCCATGCAAAATGATCTGTGCTAAAATACCCCAAAATATAATATCGCAATACATATTTTTATTCAATTGTGAGCATATACTCTATAAATCAAAAAGGATAATTAAGGTTCCCGACTAACCACTATATGATTTGATTTGGAAGACACCCTGGAATTAATGCATGGATTTCATTAATAATAGATCAATCATAATTAGTTGAGATCAACATAATTAAAGGAATTATCCGGCATTTGCTGCAATAATTTTTAGACAGACCGGTCGGTCCAATATCCTAAACTTTTAAACTAATGCCCTATTGAGCAATCTCAGAAGTTGAAAGATATATTTAAAATATATTTTAGTATTTATTCGATACAAAATATTATAATTTTACTTGATCAATTGTACAGTTATGAATCGAAAATCATTTATAGCATTCTTAATTCTGACCGGGTGCGTTGCTCTGTCAATGGATACATTGAGTCAGACCAATATCCAATCAAGCAGTGTTAAAGAAATGGACTCGAAACTGCATAATATAATGATACTTCACCTTGGGGAGATTTATGATACACGTAAAACGGTTGAAGGTGAGATTACTTTCTGGTTGAGTAAATATAAATTCTCAGCTTCCCCGTCTAACCGATACTTCGATCACCAACGTATCCCGACAAAGGAACAGATCATAAAGATATTAAATGAAAATGGTTTTGATGGGATCTTAACAACAGTATTCACTGATATCGAGACGAAGGAAAGATTTGAAAACCCTCAGGCGGCATACAACCTTACACCGACTTCACCAACTATTTATAATTTCCTGGATTCCTACCAGAATAAATATAGTACGGGTTACACTATTCAGGAAAAAGCATTTGTAGTCCATTCAAAGCTATTTAAAACAAGTGATGAATCGGTATTATATGAAGCCTCGACTGAGACCTATCAACCGCAATCATTGGATGCAGCCGTCGAAAATTTTTCAAAATCAATTGCCAAAGAATTGAAAAAAAGCAAAGTGCTGGAGAAGAAGTAGAATGTATAGTTTACTTCTTAATCAAAATATTCAATTTTAGAAGACTAATCATGCCTCAGGGCCTTGACCGGATCAATTCTTGCCGCCCGGATCGCAGGATATAGCCCGGCCAGCAAACTTAAAACTACTGAAAAGATTATCGATCCCAGGATCAGCCATATTGGAAAATAAAAGAAATCTACTGGTGGCTCACCCGCAGGCATGAATTGTGAATTAGCGATTTGATTGGCAATTCGTGTCACGACCCATCCCAGAACTAATCCAAATATTGCTCCAACAAATCCTATTGATCCTGCTTCAACAAAAAATATCCATTTGATCTGATTTTCACTGCCTCCAATAGCTTTCATAATACCGATTTCCCTGGTACGCTCCAGGATGGACATGATCATGGTATTGACTATCCCTAATCCGGCAACCACCAGTGCAATGGTACCAATAGCTCCCAGTATTCCATCAAGGATAAGGAAGCCCCTCCTGATTTCTTTCAATTGATCAGTGATGGCAAACACATTCAATCCCATTTCATCCTTTAAAGTCTTAACCACAGGATCCATGTAGGCTGGGTCCTCTAAGCGGACATATATGGCACTATATCCATCATCCTTGGAATTCCCCCCCAATACATCCCAGATATTGGTGAATCCAAGCCGGGGTACCTTATTCGCTGTTTTATAGGGGACAAGTAAACTACCTTTTACACTCCGGTTATCAAACTGTGACTTTTTTTTGATAATCCCACCCAATATAAAGGTAGTTGTCTTTTCCTTAAAGGGAACTGGCCGGTCCCCTGATAACATCTTCAAAGGATTCAGGGCCAGGTTGGAATAATCCATTATAGCGGTTGTAATTTGAATGGGCTTGCCGATCAGGGAGTCTGGAGGGACAACCAGGAAGTCCTGGTCCTTCTCATGAAATTTAAACTCTACTGGTTCATCAGGGTCCTCCACAACAATCTTCATCCCTTTGAGTGTCCCCCATCTTGCGATTACTACAGCCGAAGAATCATTTTCAAAAAAAGATCCATAGGTAATATCATCGAATGGTGGATAATTCTCCAGACTATGTGGTATTCCCGCAACAGTTACTTCCATTTCCTTATCCAAAACTTTAAGTTTAGCCCGGAAAGTTAATTCGGGGAAGGCTATATCAACCCCCTCAATTTCATTGATCAATGCAAGGGTTGAATCATTCAATATAGTAACCGCCTGGTCCATCTGACCCGTTAATGAACTGACATCCCCCTCTGCAATACGCTCAAGATCAATCTTCCTCGCTGTTACGGTAAGACTGTTGAAGAGGTCATTGTTCTTGAATGCGTCTGTTATATTCCTCTCCATACCAGTACCGAAGGAGATCATCGAAGTAAGCGCACCTATCCCGATCACTACCCCTAAAGTGGTAAGGATAGTACGTAATTTTGTCCGCCATAAATTAGCGAACCCCAATTCGATCATATCACTGATCTTCACTTTTTCTCTTAAATTTTTTGTCTTCAATTATTTTTCCATCCAACAGGTATATCATTCTGTCAGAGATCTTTTCAGCCGTTTCCTGGTCGTGGGTCACAAGAAGTATCGTCTTATCTTGCTCCTTATTCAAACTTACCAGTAATTCCATTATTTCATTGGCCGTGATGCTGTCTAGGTTCCCGGTTGGCTCATCCGCAAGGATAATTTCCGGGTCATTTGCCAGGGCCCGTGCAATGGCGACACGTTGAATTTCACCTCCGGAAAGCTCG
>CBDUCT010000386.1:0-3741 GCA_965365715.1 uncultured Cyclobacteriaceae bacterium
TCCTACCGTTGTTAAGGTAATTACCGCCCACCAGAGACTATGAAAAACGGATTTCAAGGCCTCGGGCTGCAACGGCTTTTCCAAATAATAGATTCCTACGGCTGATAAAAATAACATGAAGCACGTGGCAAAGAAAAATACAATGAGTTCCTCTTTTATCAGTTTCAGTGCTTTTTGAAATCGTGTAATGGCCTTGGAATACCGGAAAAGTTTAAATGCCCTCAATATTCTGAATAATCTGAACATCCTCAATGCACGAAGATCAATTCCGGCAGTTACATAAAAAGGTAAAATGGCCAACAGATCAATTATGCCATAAAAGCTGAAGATGTATTTCAGCTTATTATCAGCTACAATAATTCTCAGGATATACTCAATAGTAAATATAATTACAATAACCGTTTCCAGGAAATTTAAAAATTCCCTGATTTGTAAAGTCAGATCGGGAAGGGTTTGTATTGAAAAACTGATTATGGAGATGATGATCAGGATTTCAATAAATCCATTGAAAACCTTGCTGCCTTTTGAATCGCGATATTCTACAATCTCTTTTAATGTCGACATTTCGATCGATTAATGTGTTCAGTTCACACCCTTTACTCAGATCTCTCTACTCATCCTCAGGTTGCTCTTTCATCCCTGCACCAATTGGAATTTTAAAATAAACATATAAGGAGGAATTCTTTATCTTCTGGTCCGGAACCTTGCTCACATTCATCAACCCATAATAATAGTTAATACCCACTGCAGAACTTTTCAACCGCTTCTTCAACTTATAGCCAATACCTGCGATAAGACCGGCATCAAGGTATTTGTAATCATCCCGGGTATCGCGGGTATAATCCAGGTCACCGCCAAAAGAATCTTCCAGGGTAAAAATATCGTAGGTCTTATTTCTCAGACCAAGCTGAACACCCCCTTCAACATACCATCTGTTATTGAACCGCTGCTGATACATGATCGGTACATAGAAATAATTGATTTTCTTTGTTAGTTCCCCGTCTACGAATACACTGTCAAAATCATCATCCCCGATAGGATAAGTAGGCATTCCTCTTGCACCTACATTAGACTTCACCAATACCCCGGTACTCAGGAAGGAATTTTCTTTCAACATGATATGGAAATAAAAGCCAATATTGAAATTATTCAGGCCTTCGGAATCTTCGATATCATAAATCCATGACCGGTTAAACCCACCTACCAGACCAAATTCGATTTTCGGGGTATTCAGTGCTTCTCCAAACAAAAGGGAAATAAGAACCTGGCTTTTTACCTGTGTTGAGAGGCCGAGAACGACCAGCATCACGCTTAACTTTATTATTGATTTCATTTTACTTAGTTTAAATTCAAAAGTGATTTAACATGGTCAATACAAAAGTCAAACACAGACACCTCTGTTTCCGCCTCTGAAAATGCATCGATTTTAGCTTTTAATAGAGTTTGTATTGCTTTAGTTGTATTTATTCAATATGCCCAAAAACGAAAGCATATTCTCTTCGTTTCATTTCGTTTGAACTATTATTTATTGAAAGTTTATCTTACACTGAAATTCATAAAAAACTAATAATACTTGATAGGTAATGAACAAAATTTACTGTATCCTCTGCGTATAATCCTGATTTTTCGCATTGATCACTGCATTCTTGCCAGGCAGATTCAATATTGTCTCATCTCCGTGCATAATCCCTGAACTGAATTCTTTATAAGTGATCTCACCATCGATAGGATCCTCACCAAGCATGCTGGAAAACTTTTTATTGACAAACAATTTTGTTTCCGCATCAATTACTACAGTCACCTGATCGCCTTGTTTCAGTACATTTTCTCCTGAAACCTCGATGGTCCCGTCTTTCTCTGTAGCCTTGGCCTTTTCAAAAAAATCAAGTAGCTGTCCTTTACTCATATAGGTATAGGCGAGGGCTAGTTGCAGGGCATCGCCCACATACTCCATATTATCTTCCATGGCGTTTTGTTGGATACGTCCACGGATCCCCCTTTTCTGGCGGGTGGTAGTTTCCGCATCGATGTTTGTGACCTGAATCTCGTCTTTATCGTTGAAACTTAATTCATTGATAACTGTCGCCTTTTCTTCACCCTTTACTGTGGCAGTAGAATGTCTTTTCCATATGAAGGCTTTAAGTTTTTCAGTATTTGCGGCATCCGCCTTACTGACATCCAGTGCAAATTGCTCCATATCAATCTGAGCAAAGAGGAATGACCAGGAAGTCATTAAAATGATTGAAATCATTATCCTTTTCATAATTTTTTGTATTTATTGGTGTTTAAATAATTTTGTGCATATCCAGTAATTCTTAAATCAGGATATGATTAGGATGTAAAACCCATGGCCAATAATCGGTGATCTACTCAGCTGAGGATAGTCACATCTTAGAATCTCAATCCAATTCCTCCCATGGCTGAATTCATAAAACCATTGTCATAATAATAATTTGAAAGCCATGCCCATTCATACTCTCCGTTCAGGAAGAGTTTTTCACTCAGGTTGATTATCAGGCCACCTCCAAGCCCGCCATAAAATCCCGTATCATTCGATGATACTTCGCCGAGATACCCTGTACGCTTATATCTGGAAATATGAATACCTGCGGCACCTTTGATGAATATCTTAATTTTATTTTTTCCAAACATTATCTTCGGTGCATAGTAAATCGGCCAGTTGGTTAATTTGTATTCAACGGATTCAATACTGACCGTCTCATCCGTGGCACTGGTACTGATAAATCCCATAGCAACACCGTGAGCGACCTTGCCTTCCTGTGGATTGAACTCATAGAGGGCATTTATTCGGTATCCGGTGGCTTTTTCATCCACTTCTTCCAGGTTCGCCCACGAATAACCGCCAGACAAAGTGACCATGTTCTCCTGGGCAAAAACTGTTAAAGAAGCAAATGCCACAATTAGAAAGAGTGATAATTGTTTCATAGTATTAAAATTTAATGTTTTAAAATATTTCTATATCATCCTACTCGACTTTTACATTACGAAGGAAATTACGGTTCTAAAAAGTTCCGCTACTGGGATCTCTATTCTAACAACCCCCAGAAAAGGAATGCCGGCCATTACCCACAATGGAATCAGATCCTTTAATGTAAAAGGCATAAATTTCATTCCGAGGGCATTTTCCATGACTCCATTTAAATCACATATAGAGGAATAATAGGGCAATCTCAAATCATCGTTATTAACATTTTCATATCCTTTAGATAATTGCTTCCGGAATTCTCTAAACATTCCATTGGCGAAATCATTATTTTCAAAGATGCTTTTCTCCCGTTTGTCTATTAATTTTTTGATAAATGGAACCAAGGGAAGGGTAAATATTAATGTAATGAGTAAAAAATACCCTGCTATGGCGTATTTCAGTTCGGCAAGATGAATGCCTTCTATCAACATAAAATCAGATATATTCCCTGCTACAGTGACTGAGATAGCAAAGGCAACCGGTGAAAAATAACGTATTGAATACCCCAGGAAGCCAAGTCCCCCACATCGATCAGGATGAATGGCAAAAAGATTCAGGTCGAGCCTGGAAGTTTTTCGTAAGATCGTTCCCCATACAATAATACGGAGTATCCAACGATAAAACAGAAATAATATAAAGGGCTTCCCGATCAATGTAATCCAATATCCGGCAAAGTTGAGTTTCGGATCTCCATCAATTATTTCCATCTGCCAGGAGATCAGGTTTGTAAAGGTGCTCTCATAGGTCAGTACGAC
>CBDUCT010000387.1:0-3731 GCA_965365715.1 uncultured Cyclobacteriaceae bacterium
AGATATTCGACCATTCTAGGATCACAGATTACCGAAGCATCCATTATTTTTATGGCTGCACCGTGGCCAAGTGAGGTCACTTTCTCATGTTCCTGAGCACCTGGAACGTCAAAAGCGATGGTTGTATCAATAGCAATAGCAAAATCCGGATTTATATGATGAGTTGCTACATTGGCTCCCCTCATACCCAGTTCTTCCTGAACTGTAAATACTCCATAGACATCAAATGGTGGATTTTCTATTTTTCTGAGCACCTCCATAAGTATATATACTGAAATTCTGTTATCGATCGACTTACAATTGATACAGTCCCCCATTTCAATAAATTCACGTTCTCTTGTAATAGGATTTCCAATTTCAATATATTTTTCAACCTCCTTTTTTTTCATACCCAGATCTATAAAAAAATCAGTAGATTTTGGGACCCGCTTTTGTTCTTCGGGTGACATTTCATGGATGGGTTTTGTTCCCATAACACCAATCAGGCTCTTTTTCCCATGGACCATCACCCTCTGGGCGGTTAATGTTTTGGGATCAAACCCACCCAGGGTGTGAAATTTTAAAAATCCGTCTTTGGTTATATGCGTCACGATGAACCCTATCTCATCCATATGGGCTGCAAACATTAGCTTCTTATTTCCCGGGTTATTCGAAGACCTTTTAATTGTTATTAGGTTTCCCATATTATCCGTATAACAATCATCAACGCTTGATTGAATATTATCGATAATTTTTTTCCTGATGGGATCTTCAAAACCCGGCGCACCAGGTGTCTCACAAATTTCTTTTAATTCCTTAATATTGATTTTCATTTCTCTGATATGTTTAGGGATCTCAGTTTTTCATAGTTTATGTTCCGGAAGTCCTTAATGATACCATTAACATTATGAAACTCTTCCGGTCTATGGGTTGTTGATACGGCTATCACCTGAGCGCCTGAATCTAATGCAGCCTGTACTCCCGATAACGAATCTTCAAAAATAATGCATTGATTAGGTTCCAGTCCAAGTTTGGATATTGATTTCAGGTATATTTCAGGGTTGGGCTTTCCATTTTGTATGTGTGAGGCATCCAGTACAAACTCGAAATAGTTCCGAATGGGAAGATATTTAAATACGAATTCAACATTATCCCGCGGAGCGGACGTTGCCACAGCTGCAGGAACTTTATTCTCCTTTAGTTCCTCCAGGAATTCCTTCAATCCCTCTAATAATTTAATTTTATCGGTATACATTGCCCGGTATATTTCCTCTTTCTCATTCACATACCGGTCAACATCTTCCTGTGAATGTTTCTTTTTAAATATAAAGTCTATTGTATCTTTTGCAATACGTCCAAAAACGTAGTTTTGGAGTTCTTCATCGGTAAGATCTAACTGATGGTTCTTACAAAATGCTTTCCAGGCTTTCTCATGATAGGGATTGTTATCCATAATTACTCCATCCATATCAAATATAACGCCTAATCCTGCTTTCATTAAATTAAAATACTTAATTTGAACTGAACAAATATTTATATCGAAGATATAAAATACATAACTGGATCCCGTTCATTTAAAAAAAACATTTGAGAAATTATATGAATATCAGGCTGGAAGAGATTTACATATATCCGATCAAATCTATGGGAGGGATATCCCTTCAAGAAGCAAAAGCCCTGATCAGGGGATTTAAATATGACAGAAGAATGATGCTTACTGACGGGAAAGGACAGTTTCTCTCACAACGGAGGATTCCGGCAATGGCCAGGTTCAAACTATCTACTGATGACAATGGATTTATTGTGCAATATGGTAATGACAAGATCCACATACCTTTTAAACTAAACCCGGAAAAATTCAGAAAGGTTACTGTATGGAATGACCGGATAACAGCCCCCGAAGCCGATGATCATTACAATCGGTGGTTCTCGGATCATCTGGATCAGGAATGCCATCTTGTTTTTATGGATAAGGTAAGTAACAGGCCAGTTGATCCTAAATATGCTGTTCGCAATGAACAAGTCAGTTATGCCGATGGCTTTCCATTCCTTATTACAGGTACGGGATCACTTGCTGATTTGAATCAAAGACTTGAAACACCGGTTCCTATGGATCGTTTCAGACCCAATATTGTAATATCCACTGAGGCACCTTTCATAGAAGATGATCTCGGCATTTTTCATCTTGGTGAAGCTATCTTTAAAAGGGTGAAACCCTGTTCCCGGTGTATAATCACGACTACAGATCAATTGACGGGAAAAAGGTCAAAAGAACCTCTGAAGACACTTTCAGAATACAGGAAAATTGAACAGAAGGTATTATTCGGACAGAACCTTGTCTGTCTCAGGGAAGGACGGGTAAAAACAGGTGATAACCTTATACCGGTATCAAATTATAACTCATGATTGCCGGGGAAAGACAATTATGAATAAATTTGTACACAGAAAATGGAAATTATCTTTCCGGTTAAATTTTAATATTATAATGTTGAAAAATCCATCTTACTTATTATTTACGCTGATCCTTTTGATAATTACAGGATGCTCAAATCCTGAAAACAGTAAACTGCCAATACTGGGCCGTAAAAGTATTCAGGAAAAAACAGTGAATGGGACTGTTAAGTTCGATACGGTTTACCACCAAATTGAGGACTTTATATTCACCAACCAGGATTCTATGGAAGTGACGAATACTACCTTTAAAAACAAGATCTATGTGGCTGACTTTTTCTTCACTACCTGTCCTACAATTTGTCCCATTATGAAAACACAGATGTTGCGTGTGTATGAGCACTTTGAAAATGATGATGGGATCATGTTTTTATCACATACGATCGATCCGGATCATGACACAGTGGCTTTACTCCATGATTTCGCTGAAAGACTTGGTGTATCCAGCAATAAATGGCACTTTGTAACCGGCCCTAAAGAGTATATATATGAAATTGGTCAAAACAGCTATATGGTAACAGCTATGGAGGATGAAAATGAACCCGGCGGATACCTGCACAGTGGTGCTTTCATACTCGTTGACCCTGACAGACATATCAGAGGTTTGTATGATGGGACCCGGGAAGACCAGGTTGACCGGCTAATCTCTGATATCCCCAAGCTTTTACAAGAATATGGTCTTTAGATCCCTGGCAGTATTTTTTCTTTTTATATTATTTCTGCTTTCTTCCTGTGGAACAGGATCAGGAGATGGGAAAACCTTTGCTGAAAAGGTAAAATACAGGCAGTATTTTAATAATGGAAGAAGGTTGTACATGAACCATTGCAGTAATTGTCATCAAAAGGATGGTACAGGTCTGGCAAGATTATATCCTCCAATCAAGGATTCTGCTTACTTTCAGGAGGATCCCGGAAGAACAGTTTGTACCATTCGTTATGGTCAGGTTGGTGAGATCTTCGTAAATGACACTTCGTTTAACCAGTCGATGCCCGCAAATCCTGATCTTTCAAACCTGGAAATAGCTGAATTAACAACATATTTATATGGTAAGTGGGGCGAGCGTGACAGTTTATTCACTCCAGGCCAGGTGATAGAACTCCTTGAAAATTGTCAATGATCAATCCTGAGCCATGTTTCAAGCCTTATTCAGGCTTAATATTTAACTGAATATAGATTAATAACTCTTCAATTTAATTTGTTTAGTTTTAGTTCGCCTTTCACAGACTTTTGTGATAATTATCATACTTTGAAAATTTTATATTAGTAATTTTGTGACAAAAAAATCCATCCTTTATCAAGG
>CBDUCT010000388.1:0-3725 GCA_965365715.1 uncultured Cyclobacteriaceae bacterium
CAAGTCAGGTTGGACTAAAAACAAAAATATAACACGCAACCAGTTTTTTATAAACAATGGAGATTTAACTTTTACGGAATCTGCGGAAATCTATGGTCTTGATGACAATGGATACGCTACAGATGCTGTTTTTTTCGACTATGATCTGGATCAGGATCTGGATCTGTTTATTGTCAATACACCTATAGATTTTCGTTTTACCAACATTGCGTTGGTACTCGAAAATATTTATAAAGATGACAGAACACTGGCCTTTGGAGGCAACGACAAACTATATAGAAATGATGGTTCGAAATTTACTGATGTATCTGAAAATGCAGGTATTTTACGAGATGTAGGCTTCGGGTTGAGCGTTTCTATTGGCGATATCAATAACGATGGATTCCCTGATATATACGTGGCCAATGATTTTATCAGTCCTGACTATCTATATGTCAATACTGGCAAAGGCAAATTCATGGAAAAAAGCAAAGAATATTTTAAACATATTACATGGTCCAGCATGGGTTCTGACATGGGGGATATTAATAATGATGGATACCTGGACTTGTTTACATTGGACATGAGGTTTACC
The DNA here is from genome assembly GCA_965365715.1 of uncultured Cyclobacteriaceae bacterium. Classification (GTDB taxonomy): domain Bacteria; phylum Bacteroidota; class Bacteroidia; order Cytophagales; family Cyclobacteriaceae; genus JAGTVG01. Next base: position 575 of record CBDUCT010000388.1, read on the forward strand.
GATTATGAATCGATCCAGAGAAATATATATACGGTAAACAGGGAGCAATTTAACATCAGATCAAAAAATGGATATCACAGGCAGTATATGATGAATACGCTTCAACTCAACAATGGAATAGTGAATGGGAAACAAACTTTTAGTGAGATCGCACAGTTGGCCGGAATGCCAGCGACTAACTGGAGTTGGTCGGTGTTGATGGCTGACTTTAACAATAGTGGGTTCAAAGATCTACACATTACCAATGGCATTCAGCGTAATGTCCTGGATCGCGACGGTCAGCAAGCCTACTGGGATCTGTTGCAACGAACCAAGGGTAAACCAACAGAAATGCAATTTCAACAAGTCATTAAGAAGTTCCCGGTAGACAGTGTCACCAATTATGGTTTTATAAACAATGGTGACCTCACATTTTCCGATGTATCCGAAGAATGGGGAGTAAATCATCCAAGCAATTCTAACGGTGTTGCTTATGCAGACCTTGATAATGACGGCGACCTTGACCTGGTATTGAACAATGTAAACGAAGAAGCATATTTGTATGAAAATAATTCAAATTCAGGTAATTTCATTCAATTCCAGTTATTTGGGCCAAAAGGCAATGCTTCGGGTATCGGGGCTAGAATAAAGATATCCTATGATAATGTAACTCAAATACATGAGCACCAGAAATCACGGGGATATTTATCATCATCAACGGATATAATTCAATTTGGATTAGACAGTGCAGAGATCATAGATGAGATCCTAATAACCTGGCCATATGGTGTCAGCCAGCGAATGGAGGACATCAAATCGAATCAACGTCTAGAAATAAACTTTACAGATGCCACTACTTTGAATAATATTGAAGAAACTCAAGCGCCTTATTTTTCAGAAAATAATAGCCTTATAAAGGATCCTTTTATTCATAATGAGATTGAATTTGATGATTATTCAAAACAACCTTTGCTTCCTCATAAATACTCCCAAGATGGCCCTGCTTTGTGTTATGCTGATATCAATAATGACGGCTTAATAGATTTTTATGCAGGAGGAACGAGAGATCAGTCCGGTAAGATTTTTATACAAGATCAAAATAAAAAATTCATTTCAATTCTAATAGATGATTTTGTAAAAGACAGAATCTATGAAGACAATAACGCAATTTTCTTTGATGCAAATGGCGATGGATTTCAGGATCTTTTCGTAAGTAGCGGGTCGTATGAATTGAAAGAAGGTTCTCCTGATTTATTAAACCGTTTATATCTTAATAATGCCGGATTAAATTTTGAAAGAAGCTATAAGATTCCAGAGATGTTTTCAAGTTCAAAAGCCTTGGCATCAGGAGATATCGACAATGATGGAGATGTGGACTTATTTATCGGCGGATATGTGATTCCTGGTAAATACCCATTTACATCTGATTGTCAATTGTTGATAAATGATAGAGGGATTTTTAAAAATGAAATTAAATCTTTTGCCTCTTCTGAGTTGATTAATCCCGGATTGATCACAGATGCAGAATTTGCAGACATTGACGGGGATGATGATCTTGACTTAATAGTAACCGGTGAATGGATGCCTATTACAATATTTGAAAATGAAGAAGGAAAATATATTAAACTTTCTGAAGGTAATGGTCTTGATAAATCGAATGGATGGTGGCAGGATATTGTAGCCAGTGATATAGACTCCGATGGAGATATCGATATCATCGCTGGGAATATGGGATTAAATTTTAGATACAAAGCTTCGGAAGATAGTCCATTTCATTTATTTGCGGGAGATTTTGATAACAACAATACTTTTGAAGCCATATTGGCAACACGCAGGGGCTCGAAATATTACCCTGTTCGGGGAATCGAAAGTCTAACCGTACAAATACCCTATATTGGGAAAAAATTCAATTCATTCAAGGCTTTTGCAGAAGCAGATTTACGTGATATTTTGGGAAGTAATTTCGAAGCATTTTCCCATTATCAAACGCATACATTCGAGAGTTCCATTTTTATCAATAATGGGCAAAATATCTTTGAACGACATGCACTTCCAAACCATGCACAGATCTCCGTTGCAAATAGTATCCTTGTTAAAGATCTGGACAGAAATGGCCGATTAGATATAATTATTGCCGGCAACCAATACGGAATGGAAGTAGAAACCGCACCATTGGATGCGGGAATCGCTTGTGTACTTCTGCAAGATGATTATGGTTCATTTAACCGGATAACTCCGCAGAAAAGCGGATTGATGTTGGATGGAAATGTTAAAAGAACCATTTTATTCGATGATATACTGATTGTCGGGAATAACAACGATACTATTCAGACTTATATCTTTAATAAGCTTGAATAAGTATAACTTAGATACACAAGATAAATTCCTCGTATCAGACTCAAAAATATTTTATAGAAATCGGGTAACCGAAGACAATCATCAACGAGATTGGTTAATAATGACTGCTTTATTTTTCCGGTACGTAACCGTCTGATAAAGTCATCATGAAGGCTACAACGGCCGCTTCCTCTCTTTCTGTCAGACCAAGGTTGCCAAGCTCAAGGGTATTAATGTTTTCCGCTACTTCTGGTTCCGGCCAGTCTTCAATATCCCTGGCATTGTAGAAATGAACTACTTCCTCTAATGATTTGAATACACCATTGTGCATGAAGGCTTTGGTGAATCCTTCGCTGCTCACCTTACCTACATTTCGTAAGGTTGGCACTTTGTGTTTACCATAATTCTCTGCAGCCATATTTGCCCATTCAGGCCGGGTTTCAAGAAATCCTCCCAGGCCCTTATCTATCCAGGCTGCACCTTGTGGATTAATTGGTGAGCCATCCTCCTGGAATACAGTATCCATATAGTAGAATGGATTTTCAGGGTTTCTGGGAACGCCCAGGTTATCATAGGTAAAATCAGTAAATAAAGGTTCCGGATGACATTCACTGCATAGGGCTTTACCAATGAATAAGTCATAACCCAGGTCTTCTTCTTCTGTAAATTTAGAATCACCTGCCATAACCACATCATATTTTGATGAGAATTGGTTTACTTCTCTTGAACCTTCATAAGCAGCAATAGCCAGACCAATTCTGTCGAAATTTTTTTCTACACCCAAAGGTGTTTCAAGGCTAATCGGCTCATCCCATACCTCCTCCCACAATTTGAC
>CBDUCT010000389.1:0-3725 GCA_965365715.1 uncultured Cyclobacteriaceae bacterium
AATTGCTGAAAAGGCAGGTACAGATGAGATTGCTAGAAATAATCTTAAGGAAATTGAGGAGATCATTATTGATTCCAGAAACAGAATAAAAAAAGAAGGAATATCGGAGGTACCCATGCTGGTTCAGTTTTTCCTCAGACCATTATCTGAGGAACTCGATCTCAATATTACAGCGATATTCGGGCCAAGACAACTGGAAGCTTTTGATATTCAGGAATTGATGAAACACGACTTCGAGATGGTCATTGATAATGCCCATAATCCCTCGGGACAACCCCTGGCAGAGTCAAAAGATAATGCCAAAATTGTCTATCTTATGAATTTCCCGGGTTTGAATGATACACATTCTATTGCAGATGTGATTCGAAAAAACGTGGATTTAATAATTAATACTTATAACGAAAGTAATTGAATCCCACTAATTCATAAAAATTCCGGTCTTTGGATTTGGTCAGTTTATCCAGCCAATTACCAATAGTATTGATCCCTATCCCGATTTTCAATGGAATATCGGGATAGGTTATAGTTTTTAAATCCTGGGGTGGCCAATTTACCTGGGTTGGGCATCAAGATCGAGACCAAGCATACCCTTTGCTAATATTTCCCTGGTTAAATAGGAGTTTGCCGGGTGTAATCTGCCAAGTCGTGCATCCCTGAGCATACGCTCAAAACCTGAAACAGGAAAGATACCATATCCACCAACTATGTCCAGGGCTTTATCCACCACGCGCCATGCACTTTCAACTGCATGACATTTTGTTGCTACTAGTTTAACCCCCCATGCAGGACCATAGTCCTTCCCTTCAGACCATTCCCTGGCTGTTGTGTCAAGGTGTGGCCCTATTCCTTCCAATTCAAGAACCATTTCACTGATATCGTGTTGTATTCCCGAATGATAAGCCATTGAAGGTCTGTCTAAAGCAATGGATTTCTTAGACTGTACTTTTCCTACCGTCATCTCGAAGACACGCTGGGCCTGTCCATAATACACATTCGCAAAACCTATAAGGGCCCAGGCAAAAATGCCGAGAACAAAGGGGTCAATTCCAGCAAATCCTGTAGGAAGGTTTCTGGCAATATATTGGTCAGGAATAAAAACTTCTTTTAAAATAGTGTCGTCGCTCTGTGTTGCACGCATTCCTAATACGTTATCCCAGACTTTTCTAATTTCATATCCTTTCGAATCTCTTGGCATGAATGCATGAATAACTTTTGGATTATTCGGATCGCTGTTGTCCTGAGCATGAATTCCAAGAAAATCCCATACCGGAGTGAGACTTCCAAACATTTTATGCCCGGTAAACGTATATCCACCTTCTACTTTTTTAGCTTCCGTGGTTGAGTATAGAACAGGATGATCATTTCCTGATTCAGAATGACCTGCGGCAAACACTTTCCCTTCTCCTGCTTCTTTTAGAAGCCATTCTAAAGATTTGTCACCCTGACGCCAAAGGTCTGCGACCAGTCCGACCCAATAAACATGCATATTGAGTGCCAGTGCTGTCGGAGCAGCATGATAGGCCAATTTACGAGTGATTTCAGCGCATTCAGCAAGATTCAGACCGTATCCCCCAAATTCTTCCGGGACGGACATCAGCAGGTAGCCACCTTCCTGGAGCTCATCAAAATCTTCCTGAAAGAACCTGTCCTCTTGATCATATGTGGCAGCCCGCTCCTGGCAATTTTGAAATACATTTTCCAGGTTGTTTAATAGTTCTTGTTGTTGTTTCGACATGGTTGTATCGGTTTAAGTAGTTTGGTAATTAATTATTTTCAGATTTAGGTAGAGAAAATCTTATTAATATATGAAGAAATGCCTAGTATAAAAAATGTTCAGTTGTATATTGCCAGGGAAAGTTCATTAGATATCAATTCAATTCTTCGAATTGATATTTTGAAGAATAAGGATCAAATGGCTTATAATTTCCTGGTTGTAGTAAATACTAATCTGAAACAATTTTGAGGAGATCGCCTATCTCCAATTTATCAGTCAGATCCATATTGTTTAAAAATGCAATGTTCTGTTTTTGAGCCTCAGGGATACTATAATACCCAAGTACATCCTTTACAGTGCCTGATCGCTGAACCTGCTTGATTCTTATCCTTTGAGGTTGTTTGTTTAACTTACCGGGATCTGTTAAACGACTGAAATTGGCCATGGTGCCAGTAAAATCATCCCGATATTTATCGTATACGGAATCAAACGTTATTCCATGAAATACATATATTTTCTGATCGTATTGAATAAAATACGAGTTTAGTCTGATGGTATCCTGGGGACTTGATTGAGTTCCCTCCGGGATTTGTTTAGAGTCTATTGATATTGCAGAAAGTCCATTGACATTTAGAGATTTACGTTCGGATACCTGTAAATTTAATGCCTCGATATTTGCATCGGCGGCCTGATCCAGATTATTCTTCTCGGAGAGGCTAAGTATTATAATAGCCTTACCATCTTCAGGTGCGATCTGAACCTGTAAAGGAGTATTGATAAGTTTCCAACCTTTTGGATAGGGAAAATGAGATTTGAGTGCCGGATGGTAAAAAGAATTTGATTCAACAAATCCCTGTCGAGGATCATCACCATAGACAATGCCATCTATCCTTTTAAGATAAGTTTCCCTGTTTACCTGCCAATCATTGTACTTCAGGCTGTCCTGCCATTGTTTGGCTTCATTATGAACGGCATTATACCTGTTACCCGGATCAGGATGAGTTGATAAAAAGGTTGGAACACCACCTTGTTCACTATTTAACTGCATTTCCTTGAGTACAAGGAAGAAATCAGCCATTTTGCTCGCATCATAATTGATTTTTGAGGAATATTCCACTCCAAGACGATCTGATTCAGTTTCATTGTCACGGCTGAATTTAAGGAATAACAATTGCATTCCCTGCATGGCATAATCTGCAAAATACCTGAATTCGGGAGATATAGCCAGGCCACCAATTAAGGCCAACTGACTTAACTGCTGTTTACTTTGCTGACTTGCTGAGTGTCTGGCGGTCACATGGCCAAGCTCATGTCCCAGAACACCGATAAACTCCGCTTCGCTATTGAATTGGGCAAGAATTCCCCTGGTAAAATATATATATCCACCTGGTACTGCAAATGCATTTACGACAGGGGAGTCAAGAATTCTGAAGTGATATTCCAGGTTAGGGCGATGCGAGATCTCCGCCATTTCACTTCCTTTTTCTGTTATAAAGTTCTGAAGTTCTTCATCTTCATATAATCCGAAGGTTGCGATAACACTCGGATCATAATTTTTCCCCATAGCAATTTCCTGCTCTTCTGACATCAGCATAAATTGCTTTTTCCCGGTAACTGGATTAACGGCGCATGAAGGCAGGAAAAATATGATCAAAAGGTATGAAAGAAACCTGATTTGTTGGTGTACAGATATCATTGTATAATGAATTAAGCTAGAATAAACTTCAATTATAGATACAAAACTATTGAAATATTGGCAAACTGGAGACGAATGAAATAATATTCTTAACTCATTCCTCTAGAGACTTAAGTGGACAAATATTTAGCTCAAACTTTAGACAGTCTTTTTAATTATGAGAAAATTTGACCTATGTTAATTATGACCCAATTCAAAATATTGATGCTGAAATTATAAGCTTACTTTTTTTCAGATTCATTTACATATTCACCAAAATAGGTCTAGTTGGGGTCCGCCAAAAGGGAGGTCAATGTCCGATGGTGTAACTGGCAA
>CBDUCT010000390.1:0-3715 GCA_965365715.1 uncultured Cyclobacteriaceae bacterium
GTGCACCCACCCTGGGCAGAAGGTTGGATATGGACGGGTGACCAGGGCATGCTGGTTGGTGCTCTAACTGATATGCTCGGATTTGGGAATGAGCTGGAAATATGGGTGAACACACAAGATCCCGAAACAAAATTCAATAAGAAAGAATATGAAGCAAAAATCTATAGATACCTAAAACTGATTGGCAAAGGTGTTAAGGAAGCATTGATCGGTGCAAATGACGGAATTATCAGGGAAGCTCCTTGTCTGAGCAGTTTCGGACCTGCCCATGGGAACGATTACCTCGCAGGACGAGGTATAATGATGCGATATCTGGGTGCAGGCAGGGAGAGATCACTTATCGGAGTGGATCTTAGTGAAAATATTAAATCTACGGTTGAAGCGATCTGGAATACCCGTGACAGATCCAATAACCAGCTTCAACCTGAATTCACCGATTGGGATATTGACAAAATGTATATCGAGCAATTTAGAGAACTATGGGGCACTGCCGATGAGGTATATACCTGGGATCTGAAAAAAATGAAGACTCAAAATAAGTACGGTGTTTGTCAATCAGTTGGCATGGATATTCTCGGAGCATGGCTTCATGCAGATTCATAATGACTTTGCAGGTTGAGTATATGAATGGTAAAAACCTACTCAATTAGAGGCCTCCTGAGGCGCATATCTCTTTTTTTTGTATTTCAGGTAGGGAATCACATCCTCATTTTTAAATCCCATAGTTCCGTCATATTCAATAGACACAACCGGAATACCGGTTATCTCCTCTATCCTTGAGGTCATTGCTTCAGTAATTAGAGAAGGGCAACAATAAGATGGATTTGTTTGAATAAACAGATCCAGATCGGGATACTTATGAATTAGACTGTAAATTTTAAGGATGTTTTCAATGGATTCTCCCCGATGCAGCACATTTAGTCCAAATTTATCCAACCATTCATCAACCTGCTCAGAAGATTTTGGTTTTGAATCACCTTTATATGGTTTGAGGTATTTGTTAAATTTTTCTTCTACCAGTGGAATAAGAGAACTGAGAAATTTGACCTTGACATAATCAAAATAATTTCTTTCTTTCAGACTTCTTTCGGTATGAGGATCGACAATGATCTTAATGTACTCACTGTAGGGTGTAGTGATCACCTCTCCCCCATTGTCTTCAACGTATTTCACAAGATCCTGATTAAACAGGTCATTATCCCGAACATATAGATCACCAAATATGGCTACCTTGGGTCGGTCTGTTCTATCCTTGGGGATCGCTTCAAAATCATGTATGATGTTTTTAAGTACCGGTACCTTAGGTTCTCCATTAAGAAAAGCATCATATGACATTTTTAAGGCTCTATTTACTACTTTATCCGTTGCTCCAATTTGTTTTTCATAAGGACGGATGCTGCAGGCAATTTTCCGAATGTAACCTCCAAACATATAAGCCAAATATGCATTTATGGAGGTGTTCAAAGAAAAATCATAGAAACTTACATCTCCTATATAAACAGAAGTGTTTTCCATCCCTTCCCCATAATCATTAAGCAATTTCTTCATATAATAGGGGAACATGGTAAGATTACAGGATAATTTTGATTTTGTTATCCATAAGGCCGTATCAGCCGGATTCAATTGCTTCGACAACATATAGTCTATTGCGTTCTGAACAGTTATGTTAAGTGGTAAACACTGACCCGTATTATAACTTAAACTTCGCTGTATCGATTCATTTGTCGGATCCACTGAAAATGCGCTTATGCCACTGTTTTGCAGAACAGCTTCGAGTAATGGGCCAATATAATGATCCCATGAAGGCAGGAGTAAAGTTTTATTCTTTAAATAGTTTGATCCTTTAAGAATTGAATTAGACACATAATTTTCCTGTGTATCAAGCTGTTGGATCTTATTGCTGAACACTTTAAAATCAATAGAATGGGATTGAAGTATTTGTGATGCTTCTTCCATAAGAAAATTAATATGATGATTCCATTTTTTCTTTGAGTCTTTTCCAAAGAATTGATCAGGCTGCACTTTTTCAACCTTACCGTTAATTTCTACTGAACCAACAGGTTTTTTTCTCACCTGATGATTTCTGAAAGCCCTTATTCCAGCCTCTACCCTCGTTTCATATCCTACGGTGGAATCATGCTCGTCTAATTGCAATATTAAATATGGCTTCTGGTAGGCTTCGAGTATTTCTTTAAAATATTCAACAACAAAAGAATCCGGGGAACACTTGAACGATGAGATCAGTACAGGATAACAATTATCGGCTATTGCTACCTTCTCAGCAGCTTCCAGAATCCTGGAACCGAATTTCCATTTCAACGTTTTAATAAGATCCTTAGCTTTGGAGATTTCGACTTTTTTGGAGGGCAACATATCCATATAGAAGGTTTTGACTCCCATTTTTTCGATAATTTCAGGAATATTATTATTCATAATGGGTGATAAAACCGTATAGGGCCGACCAAGTAACATGATGTGAATATCATCCTGATCTTTGGTCTCGTTAAGGTATATTGCTTTCCATTTTTTATCTGTTGATTCTGTAAAATTCCTGGCTTCCTGATAGGCCTGGGAAAGATCGTTAAAGGAAATATCTTCCAGCCCTGCTGTTATTAGCATTCTATGCAGTTCAAGTCGAACGGTAAGTTCATTTTGAGAAAATTTCAATAAGGGCGTAAGGAATTTATTATGTGGTTTAAAATTCGGTTGTGTGGCGATTACAGAAGAGGAAAACTGTGTATAATAACAATATTGATCACTCATTTTATTTCCAAGCGACTCTTTCAGATATACCGGAAGAAAAATAAAATCAACTTTGTTCATCAGATATTTTACATGCCCATGCAGTGCAGCCATGGGCGCACAAAACTCTGCGGCGCTCAGATTTTTGCCCTCCTTTACCGCTTGTGCATATTTCTCACTTGTAATGGTCTTAATTGAAAGATGGTCGAAAAACTTTTGCCAGAACAGCGATTCTTCAAAAAGATGCAGGGCAGACGGAATCCCAAGGGTAAGCTGGTTCTTATTTTTAGAAGCCTTAAACCTGTAGAGCTCCTTTCTTTTTTCCATCAAACGGAACCCTGAGGATAGATTCTTTATATATTTTTCAGTCTGATAATCCCGGCCACACAAAAATCCGTATGCCTCATATTGATTTTCAACTTCTGCTACCTTCAGCTTACAATGATTTGTGCACAATTCACAAACTTCAGTCCGGACAGGTATTGATTTCTTATACAGGTCGAGTCCTCTGAAATCTGAATGCCCAGGCTTATTATCGTGTAATTCAAAGGCAACACCAAGCGCACCGGTTAGATGGCAATACCTCGAAACCATTATTGGTTTTTTGAGTTTTTGTTCAAATGCGGCAACAAGTGCTCTATTCTTTGCTGTAGCACCCTGAAAATATATCTTGTTTCCAATATATCCTTTCGAAGCAACTTTAATAAGATAGTTTTCACGGGTAGAATGTAAAACAGAAGCCAGTATTTCATCCGTGGAATAGCCTGCCATTAAATAATGATTCAGGTCCCGTTCCATAAAAACAGTACAGCGGTCACTGGCTATGGGGGATTCAACTTTTTCGGCCCGGCGTGCATAATCTTCGAGTGGACATCCCAATCTTTTGGCCTGCTCTTCGATGAAACTACCGGTCCCTGCAGCACATACATTATTCATAACCGAAAATGTTACCATACCATTTCGCACAATGGTG
>CBDUCT010000391.1:0-3705 GCA_965365715.1 uncultured Cyclobacteriaceae bacterium
TATTAGGCAATTTCATGCTTCTCTGTGAATTCGATCCCGATGAGGTTTACCGATTGTGCAGGGAAATGTTCATAGATGCCTATGACTGGGTGATGGTCCCTAATGTATATGGCATGAGCCAGTTTGCGGATGGTGGAACCTTTGCGACCAAACCTTATATAGGCGGTTCAAATTATATCAGAAAGATGAGTAATTATGCTAGGGGTGACTGGGAGAAGATCTGGGATGGCCTCTTTTGGCGCTTCATTAAAAAGCATCAGGATTTCTTCCTTTCTAATCCCAGAACCTCTATGCTTGTTAATACTTTCAACAGGATGCCTGAAGAAAAACAGAGAGATCACATTAAAAATGCGGAATCGTTTATCCAAAATAAATTAAACGGTGGTATGCGCTAAGTTAAATCTGTGCAAGGTCAAATGAACAGCCAGGACAATCACTTTATAGCTGAAATGGATATCCGGGTCCATATCCCTTTGCTTTGTATTTTACCAATGACTATCTTTAAGAAAACTAATACTCCTGAACATGGCCCATAGGTCTTTGTCATGGCGGATGGTTTTAAACAATTGTAACTACGAGTTTTGAAGTATCTGACAAGCATCATAATATTGATATCTGCAATGAACGCGCACGTACTTTTCGATTTTAACAAGAATTCTAATATCGAAGACTGGAGAATTGTCGACGATGTTGTCATGGGAGGAAGATCATCAGGTAGCTTTAGCATAAGTCCGGAAGGTTTTGGACTATTTGAAGGCCAGATATCTTTGGAAAATAATGGTGGATTTTCATCAGTACGTTATCAATTTAAAAAATTAAAAGTAAATGAAGCCAGCAAGATAATCATCAGACTCAAAGGAGACAGCAAAAATTATCAATTCAGGATCAAAGATAAAACGAGTACTTATTATTCATACATTGCTTCATTCCAAACTTCCGGCGAGTGGGAGGAAATCGAAATTCCACTAAAGGATATGTTCCCTTCTTTCAGGGGCAGGAAGCTGGATATGCCAAATTTTTCACATGATTATATTGAAGAAATAGTTTTTTTAATTGGGAATAAAACTCCTGAGAAATTCGAACTACTGATTGATAAAATAGAATTGAATTAGATTTTAGTTTACTAAAACTGAGATTTTATATCAAAAAATATGCGCCTTTAAAACAGGCAATTTTTAAAATCATATGTAAACAAATATACCAATCAAAAGAATAAAGCAATGAGTTCACACGAAATTGACTACACCATTCATGGGGATGACATGCAGGTTGTGTCTATTGAACTGGATCCGCAGGAAACCGTCATTGCCGAGGCAGGCTCAATGAACTGGATGGATAGAGGCATAAAATTTGAAGCGATAATGGGCGACGGATCACAACCGGATAAAGGAATTTTCGGTTCGTTATTAGATGCCGGGAAAAGAGTTCTAACCGGAGAATCTATTTTCCTGACTCATTTTACAAACGTGGGACAGGGGAAAAAAGAAGTTAGTTTTGCCGCACCCTATCCGGGTAAAATCATCCCGGTAGATTTGAAGGCCGTAAATGGCGAAATCATCTGCCAGAAAGACGCCTTTCTGTGCGCTGCAAAAGGAACTGAAGTAACCATTGCGTTTAACAAAAGACTTGGTGCTGGTTTTTTCGGGGGCGAAGGATTTATACTTCAGAAGTTAAGGGGTGATGGCCTGGCATTTTTACATGCCGGAGGAACAATTATTGAAAGGGAATTAAAAAATGAAACGCTGTTAATTGACACGGGATGCATAGTGGCATTTACGCAGGGCTTAAATTATGATATTGAAAGAGCCGGCAATTTAAAGTCAATGTTCTTTGGAGGAGAAGGTTTATTCCTGGCAACAATTCAAGGAACAGGTAAAGTTTACTTACAGAGTTTGCCATTTTCCCGCCTGGCAGATCGAGTCATCCAACACGCTCCTAAAGCAGGTGGTTCTTCTAAAGGCGAGGGCTCAATTCTTGGGGGACTGGGAAGATTACTTGATGGTGATAATTAAGTATTATGGGTTTATTGTGAGGAAGCCATGAAGGAAAAAGTTTTGTATCTCCTGGTTTTGTGCTCATTCCTTTCACTTGACGCATGCCGGGATATAGCTAAAGTCGCCTCTCCTGTAAATTATAATGTTCATACCTTTTACTACAGCGGGTGTGGGATACCTGAAGTTGACGGAGCGTATAATAACTGGAATCATCCAATCATACCGCATTGGGCAGATTCCACCTGGAACAATTTAGGCAGCTACCCCGGTGGCGATGATATTGGGGCCAACTATTTTCCCCAGATCGGTTGTTACAGCTCCAATGATCCGGAAATCATTGACCTTCATATGAAGCAAATAAGACAAGCGGGTATAGGGGTAGTAGCCGTCAGTTGGTGGGGTAAAGATTCTTTCTCAAATAAATCAATAGGAACCTATTTGGATATTGCACAAGGTTACGGATTAAAGATCTCATTTCATATAGAACCAATTTATAAAACAACAGAAGAATTCAAGGCACATATTGAATATATTTTGAACAACTATTCAGAACACCCGGCCTTTTATAAACTGAATGGAAAGCCATTTTATTACCTGTACAACTCCTATAAATTAAATTACCGGAAGTGGCAAAGTATACTAAATCCCGATAGCAAATCAAGCATTAGAAATACGCCTCTTGATGCGATTTTTATAAGTCTCTGGACCCTGAGGAAAGACGGAGAGTTTGCACTGGTATCAGGCTTTGATGGTGTTTATACCTATTATGCCAGTGATGGTTTTCATTTTGGATGCACTACCTCTAACTGGCCAAATATGGCTGCTTATGCAGAAGATAATGACCTGATATTTATCCCTTGCGTCGGACCGGGATATATTGACACCAGGATCAGACCATGGAATGAGAAAAATACCAGAAGCCGGGATAAAGGGATGTATTATGAAAAGATGTTTATGAATGCCATCAATACGAAGCCGGATTTTATAAGTATTACCTCCTTCAATGAGTGGCATGAAGGCACACAGATTGAACCTGCTATACCAAAAAAGATATCCTCCTATACCTATGAAGATTATGGGGGAAATACAGACCCATATTTCTATATCAATAAGACAAGAGCATTAATTAATGAATATGAAAAAAGTGAAGAATCTCCGCCCTCTGATTAATCACAGGATTTAAATTTTACCATTTAACTAAGGACCCGTATTTCTGGTCTGGTTCCAATTGCATTCAAGGTTCTTGTTAACTATCTTTATCTTATATTATTTTTATTTAATACCGTTAGGTCACTATAATTGAACCACTGAGTTTAATACTTTTCCTGTATAGATATCCAAATCAGAAATGAAAAAATTAATCCTCTTACTTATTCCGATTTTTATTTTTACTGGTTGTACAAATAAGTCCGGGTCCCAGGATGTGAAAAATGAATTAAAAGATGAGCATATGATGTTATTTACCCTTGCAGGAAATCCTGAAAAGCCGCTAATTGTTTTTATTACAGGAGATGAAGAATACCGTTCAGAAGAAGGTATGCCTCAGATTGCTAAAATCCTGAATCAATATCATGGATTCAACTGCAAAGTACTTTTTGCACAGGATCCGGATAAACCCGGAATAGTTGATCCAAATTACCTCCATAATATACCCGGACTGGAAAATCTACAAGAAGCTGATCTGATGGTCATATTTACAAGATTTAGAGCC
>CBDUCT010000392.1:0-3678 GCA_965365715.1 uncultured Cyclobacteriaceae bacterium
TATCTTGGATCCATATGGATCTCATTAAAACCTGTATTTTCACTTACAAAAAGAATATTCTCCCAGGTCTCTCCTCCATCAACAGTCCTGTATATACCCCTGTCACCGCCGGGGGACCAGAGAGGGCCATAAGCTGCAACATAGACAATTTCTGAATTTTCAGGGTGCACGACAATGTTCCCTATATGTTCCGAATTTTTCAATCCTACATTTTTCCAGGATTTTCCACCGTCCATTGATTTGTAAATACCATCTCCGTAACCTACGCTTCGCTGATTATTATTTTCACCAGTGCCTATCCAGATAACATTACGATTATTGGGATCAATAGTAACACAACCTATGGAATAGGAGCCCTGTTCGTCAAATACTGGTGTCCAGGTTGTCCCGGCATTAATGGTTTTCCATACTCCACCTGAGGCTACGGTAACAAACCAGGTGTTTGTATGCACCGGATCCACCGCAATATCCGATATTCGTCCGGATGTAAGGGCGGGGCCGATGGATCTGAATTTAAACCCCTTCAGGATTGAAGATTCAATAGGTTTTTTCTCTGGTTCATTCTTCTTGTTTCTCTGTCCAAATGAGAAAAAAGTGATGTTGATCATTAACATCAATAAAATGATTTGCTTCATTTTAAACTGGATTAAAATTGTATTGATTTTTATAAAAATTATGTTCAAAAAATTCAAGCTAATATAATCGTAATTTGAATTAAATTTATTTTAATTTTCTGAAAATTAGGAAATTGCACTGTCAAATTCTTCGTTGGTTTGGTATACCACATTAGATTTGTTATTTTTGTAGGCACAAGCAATAAACCTAAAGGAGAAATCAAAATATCTGAATATTCCTTTAGGTTTTTGATTTGTATTAGATCACAAATTTATTCCCGTTATATTCTAATGAAATTTGAAATTTGAAATGGATAAAGTAGCATATTATACTGAGGAAGGATTACAGAAGATCAAAGATGAATTACATGAACTCAAAACAAAAGGCAGATCCGATATATCCAGGCAGATTGCTGAGGCGAGGGATAAAGGAGATTTGAGTGAAAATGCAGAATATGATGCCGCTAAAGATGCTCAGGGTCATCTGGAAGCAAAGATTGCTCAATTGGAAAAAATTGTTGGGAATGCTCGAATATTAGATCCTTCATCAATAGACACCTCCAAAGTATCTATCTTGTCCAGGGTTAAGATCAAAAATGCACAGAATGGTGTGCAGTTCTCATATACCCTAACTTCAGAGGAAGAGGCAGACCTGAAGAAAGGTAAGATTTCCGTCCAATCACCAATTGGTAAGGGACTCCTTGGAAAACAGGTTGGGGATGAAGTTGAGATCCAGGTTCCGGCCGGAAAGATGAAATTTGAAATCCTTGATATTGGCATAGAATAATGGCATCAATATTTTCGAAAATAATCAACCGGGAAATCCCGGGCTATATTGTAGCAGAAGATGACAATAACATAGGAATACTTGATATTAACCCTTTGGTAAAAGGACATACACTGGTTATTCCGAAAAACGAAGTGGATTATTATTATGATTTAAGTGAAACAGAATATGAGAGCTTGAACCGTTTCAGTAAAAAACTGGCTAAAGCAATCGAATCTGTTATTCCTTGTCAGCGCATTGGAGTTGCCGTAGTTGGCCTTGAAGTACCCCATACACATATACATCTGATCCCACTTAACAGCATGGGTGATATCAATTTTAGCCGGCCCAAATTGAAATTATCAGATGAGGAGTTCACTGATATAAGTGAAAAAATCAATAAGGCCTTCCTGGCTTTATCAAAGGGTTAATGATTAATTTATGATCCTGTCCGGATTGTCACTCAGGAATGATTTCCAGGATTTTTTGCCAGGGATACTCGCTTTGTCCTGGTATAGGTGACACAAGGCAACAGCCAATGCGTCAGTGGCATCAAACATTTTCGGAATATCTTTAAATCGAAATAGATTTTGTAACATCCTGGCAACCTGTTCCTTGGAGGCATTACCATTTCCTGTAACTGATTGTTTGACCTTTTTAGGCGCATACTCTTTTATTGGAACATTCCGGTACAATACAGCGGCCATAGCAACCCCCTGGGCCCTGCCAAGTTTAAGCATTGATTGAACATTTTTTCCATAGAAAGGAGCCTCGATTGCCACCTCGTCCGGATTAAATTCATCAATGATGCTTAATACACGATCAAAGATCTTTTTAAGCTTCAACTCATGAGTTTCATACTTTTTCAGATGTATGATCCCGTATTGAATTAAATCTAATTTATTTTTTCTTGAATGAATAATCCCGTATCCCATAAGATTGGTGCCCGGATCCATACCAAGAATAATTTTATCCATGTTTAATCAAAAATTTAGCTAATTATAGGAAGAAATTATCATATTTATTGGATATTCAGGAAATTTCTGAAAGTCATAAAAATCCTTGTATCTTGGATTGGATAATCTATTCTTTCAACATTTCATATTTTGTCTTTCTTATTCTGCTCATTCAGGGATGGAAAGGATTGAAAGAACCGGAACTTTCAGAAAATGATTATCCTTTTATGACCGTATTGATCCCTGTCAGAAACGAGGTTACCAATCTTCCTGGTCTAATTCAGTGTTTGGAAAATCAGACGTATCCCATGGATAATTTCGAAGTGGTTTTTATAGACGATAATTCTGAGGACGGTACCTATGAACATCTGATGGACTTTTCGAAAAACAGCACAGTAAATATAAAGGTATACAAACTGGTGACTGATGATAAGGGTAAAATCTCATATAAAAAGGCAGCCATATCCTATGGCGTCACAAAATCCTCAGGTGAGTTTATTGTATTGACAGACGGTGACGTATCTTTTGGAAGATATTGGGTCAAGGGTTTTGCGGATGTTTTTCAAAGAACAGGTTCGAAATTCATCTCGGGCCCTGTTGTGATGGACAGTCAAAGTTTTATGGATGAAATTCAATCTCTTGAATTTTCCAGTTTGATTGGTACCGGGGCAGCTGCAATATATTATAACAATCCGGTTCTGTGTAATGGAGCAAACCTGGCTTTCGAAAAAGAAGCTTTTATAAAAGTAAATGGATATGAAGGGTATGAAAAGATAATTTCTGGTGACGATGAATTCCTCATGTATAAGGTAAGTAAACTTTACCCCGCGAAGATTTTCTTTATAAAATCAGACAAGGCTATTGTTCGCGTAAAACCAGAATCCGGTATAAAGGAGTTCTATCATCAACGAAGAAGGTGGTCTGGAAAGTGGAGGAAACACCCTAATCCATTATCAAAAGTACTGGCATTGTATGTTTTCATGGTTAATCTGTCGTTTTTATCGCTATTTATCCTGGGCATTATAAAATTACTGCCAGTATATGCCGTTATTTTATTATTGACGATCAAACTCCTTTTTGAATTTGTTTATTTTAAACAGATGTATCTGTTCTTTATTAAAAAATTGAAAATATTACCTTTTTTAATAAGCTCATTGGCATATCCGGTTTATGCAGTTAGTTTTGGAATTCTTTCTAATATGGGCGGATATAAATGGAAGGGCAGATACTATAAAAATTAAAATATGACAGACCTTGAATATGATGTACTGGATGAATTATACGGTTGGCAATCTTTCGCACAAGTGAGAGAGACCGTAAAATGTTATGATTACATGTTGAA
>CBDUCT010000393.1:0-3666 GCA_965365715.1 uncultured Cyclobacteriaceae bacterium
ATCATGGTCCTAAAAATGAACCCGGGCCTAAAGTGAGAAAGAGTGACCTCGAACTGACGGAATTTGAAAAAGCAGATATCGAATATCATTTTGTTAATTTCCTGGAGGCCATGCGTTCCAGAAATCGGGAAGATCTTAATGCGGACATAGAGCAGGGGCATATGTCCACATCTATGATGTTAATCGGGAATATTGCCTATCGTACCGGAAGGAAACTGATTTTTGATGGGGCAACAGAGGAATTTGTCAATGATAAAGAAGCGAATGCATATCTGACCCGTGACTATCGCGAACCCTGGGTATTGCCTAAGAAGATCTAGTTTCTGAAATGTTTACTTAAAGGATGTTTTAAACCATAGGGACAATAGAAAATCCTTTATCATAAAGGGAGAGGCGATGGATATGAATGCTGGTTTGAATGCTTCAAGTATCAATGCAGATCAATATAGGGGGTCAAGGTAATGGTTCCCAATGCTGGTTCCATTTCTATTGTATAATCTACTTCACCAACATGCTGGTCCAGACGCAAGGTGCTTTCTACAATCACATCGGCCATTGGAGAGAGATGATCGCTTTCGAATAAAACCAGTTTTTTCTGATCATCCGGGGTGCCCAGTAAATTATACATACTCATGATGGCATCAAGCCCAAAGATAGAATCGAATCTTCCATTGATCATGAGTGTGGGGATCTTTACCCTTGGAAGAAAATAAGCCATATCAGCCTCCGGCCTTCCATACCGGTTCAAACCCCCTGCATAGAAAACATTTGCTTTGATACGGGAATCTACTGCGGTCAGATAGGATCCAAAAATTGGCCCCATACTCATTCCATAGAAAGCTATTTTATCCTGATCAAAATCCTGCCGTGTTTCCAGGTAGTCAAGACATCTTCTGTAGTCTTTGATTACACGGGATAGATTTGTTGTATATTGGTGGGTTCCAGGATTAGAAAAGAATGACTCCGCGTTGCGACGTTCAAAGGAACCTTTAAATACCGGAAATACCACTACTCGTCCATTTTTGACCAGGAATTCACAAAATGCGGAAAATTCAAAGAAATTCTCAATATCATCGCTGCTTTCAACATTCAGAACATTTGATCCGGGTCCATATATCACTGATTGATATGGAGGATCGGTATTTGTGGGAAGAAAAAGGTAAGTAATGATCCTTTCGAAATCATAAGCAGCATCGATCAGAACCTTTTCAAGTATCCAGCCTTTTTCATTCTCAGTTCTCTGTACTATCGTATCATGCAATTCCATTTGATCATACTCGTAATAGGTTTTGTACAGCTCAAATTGGGATTCAGAGATGGATTCCGGTAAATTTATCCAAATTTCTCTTGTTGGGGATTCTGCATAGGCAAACATCACTTCGGGTATCGAATCCGGTTCCAGGTACACAGCACATCGGAATCCGTTCCTTTCTGACCGGTCAAATGGATCTGCCTGACTTGGTGCTCCAAACATGTAGGGATTGTCGTTCCAGGCACCACCCCGAACCCATCGGCCCTGGTCGGATTCATTCCAGCACCATTCCCGGGCATTACCTGGCATATCATATGCGCCGAAAGAAGTTATGCCATTGAAAAATCCGGTTTCTACCGGTCCGTCACCATGGAAATTACTGAAAGGAGCAAAATGCGCATTTCCTCCGACCTGAGGGATCCTGATCAGGAGTGTGCCTTCCCCTCGCCCCATTCCCCAATGATCCTTTGTCGGGATGGATTTTCCAACAAACCGGGCATAAGCATTCGCTTCAAACCAATTGATCCCCGTAACCGGGAAGTTATCCTCACCTTCTGGGTATTCCTGATCAGTCCAGGTTGATGGCCCGGGAAGGCCGGATCTGTCTACGAATGATTTTATTATTTCCTGAAAGGGGCGTGATTCATTTTTCCGGGATATCAATTCCTCCCAATAGGATGGATTTTCATACCCCCCTTCATCAATAAATATCTTAAAATCTTTATTCCTGACCTCAAATTTATCCAAATAAAAATCATTTACATGTCCGAATGGGGTGTTGCCCCCCATTACACGGACCATATCGGTTGGGATAGTCCCTACTTTGTCTAAAACCCTATGAAAATTCTGCCCTGTATAGATTTCAGATCTTTTCATTCGATTCAGATCGGTGAAAGTATAGGTTAATGAAGCCGCCATGACCTTTTCATATCCTTCCTTTTCTATTCTCCAACGGACAGCTGAGACCGGCAATTGAACAGATTCCAGTGGAGTCTTCCCAAGGTTCTGCCACGCTTCATCGGGTTTGTTATATATCTTATAGGAAACATCTGCTCCAGGTGGGTCAGTTGTAATATCGATGTGCACCGAGGTTTGTTTGATCAGATTTTTGAGCCTTTCGTTTTCAGGAATTATCAATTCTGCTT
Source organism: uncultured Cyclobacteriaceae bacterium (assembly GCA_965365715.1). Lineage (GTDB taxonomy): Bacteria > Bacteroidota > Bacteroidia > Cytophagales > Cyclobacteriaceae > JAGTVG01. The sequence goes on from CBDUCT010000393.1 coordinate 2,398, forward strand.
CTTTGGCAAGGTAGTAGGCATCTGCAAAGTTTGTCCAGTTTGTTTCAAGAATTTCATCTATTTCTTCAAGCGATGCTTCTGCCGCTAACATTTTCGTCCGGTCGTTGAGATATTTTACCGTGAACACAGCTATAAACACAATGACCAGGAATGTAATGACTGTGGGTACAATGGCAAGTTTTTTCCGCGGATTTGCCAGGGCCTGAAATCGTTTTAGGGAAGGTGCAGGCAAATGATCCCCCTGAACCGCATATATATTGACTTTCTCCTTTACGTTTTTAAGTTTTGCAGATCCAAGTAGTTTCCGGTTTGTCAAGCCTTCATCTTCAAGTGCTTGATGCAGAGCTTCAGAGATGTAAATTCCTCCCGGATCAGCGAGTGACTCAATCCTGGAGGCGATATTAACACCGTCTCCATATATATCTCCATCTTCTATAAAAATTTCAGCCCAATGAAGACCTATTCGTATATCCGCATCTGAAGTTTCTGAAAGGTTTTTCTGTATTTCGACACTGCATTCCAGCGCTTTCTTAGCTTCTGTAAAATAGGCAAGCATACCATCTCCAATTTCTTTTACAAATATTCCATTATGTGTTTTGAGAATGGATTTTTGGATTTGGTGATATTTGTGAAGAAGCTCAAGCGTTTTCTCTTCATCCTTACCCATAAGGGCAGTATAACCAACGATGTCGGTAAACATGATCGCTGCAAATTGCCTTTTTTCCATTTAAATTTGTTTAAATGAAAGTCGATCCGGAAATTTTTCCGTCCTGGAATACGGATATATTTACAATATATAAACTTAAAAAGATTATAGCAACCCCTGGAATTTTAAAGCGGATGAACCAATTTGTAAAATCTATACGTTTGGGAATTTTTGAGAGATGATTTAGTTAATAAAACCCGGGGGGAAATCAAGTATCAGGATTAATGATAGAAACCTGAAAATTACCAGTCAAGCATTTTGCTTAATTTTACTTGTTACATGTTTATGCCACTGTGAATCCCTCCACATTCCCTTAAATTGTGGGTGGGTGAAATTTGAAGTGCAGATGAATTTATAATTATTATGTCTCAAAGCCAGATCAACACATATCTCAGAACTTTCCTTGACCCACTTCCAATCCAGTTCCGGGTGATCAAACCAGAATATAGGTCCCCAGCCTTCCGTATTACCACATACTAAATTGTTCTCTCTTGCCATTTTGGAAATATTGCTGATCCTTTCATCCATCCTGATTCTCTCAACAATAACCAACTCCCAACCTG